>JBGTNK010000016.1:0-6306 GCA_041743125.1 Chitinophagaceae bacterium | reverse complement strand
TGAACATATTGCTCTTTCATCCACTTTCCTAACCCTTCCAGTATGGGTATTGATTCGGCATTGCGCAGATGTAATACCTCTTCCACATCAAGATGGGTTTGTTTTGCTTTGTGTTCTATGCTATAAAGTTTTTGGATATGCTCCATAGCATAACTGGCACGGGAAAGATCATTGCTCTGCGCTTCAAAAAACATACGGCGTGCATGTGCCATACAGTGCAGTACTGTTATATCTTCTTTGTCTTTAAAAAAGTCATAGACTACATATCCATCCGTTTGCAGATGACCCTTAAAATCTTTTAGTATTTCAAGTGGGCCTTCCTGTCCCCGGCCTGGCCGGTAATCGAATAATACGAGTCGTTCAATACTGTTGTGGTATACCCAAAAATAACCGCGATGCGTTTCACCTTTTTTATCTTTGTCCAGTACTTTGATCGGACTTTCATCTGCGTGCAGGTAATCACTTTGCAGAACTGTTTTTGACAGCGCATCATACAAAGGTGTGATGAGTTTGCAGGTAGCACTTACCCAATCGGTAATAGTACTGTAAGGGATGTTGATGCCTTCTCTTTTAAAACGTTCCATCTGGCGATACAGTGGTAAATGATCAACATATTTGTCAAGCACTATCTGTGCAAGCAGTCCAGGGCCTGCTATCGCTTTGGGTAAAGGTCTTTCTGGCATGGGCGATATTATCACGGCTTCATTTCCCGGTGTTGCATATTTAGGGCGAACATAGCGGTTGACAAAAAGTTTTCCTGGTTCGTATTCCAGTTCTTCGGTTACTTCTTCGCCGATCTTTTTACAGCCTGCCATTTTACCAGCCGGTTCTATGATGCATTCACGGCGTTCCAGATGCTCCGGTAATTTCATTCGACCCGGGTGATCTTTCTTAATTTCTGTAATCTGTGTAGTCGTTCTGGTGTAGCTGATTTTTTTAGTATCGATGATACTGCACTGTGCCACTGCTGCTGCCTGTATATCTAAACTCAGTTGTGAAGGATTATTATTAGTGGGAATAAAACGTTCATGCTTACTGCCGAAGATCATTTTTTTGAGCTGAGTTAACTCATGTTGTAAGGATGCAATGCTAAGCTGTGATTGCTCATACAACATCTTATAATCTATATCCGTTCCGATTTTCGTCATCCAAAACAAAGATAGCGAAACACAGTGGCAGCAAGCATTACAGACTAATCGTTATCAACAGATTTCCTCCCCATGTTGATATCTTTTTCTGTTGCGGACACTGCTCAGTGAGATGCCTTGCAGTATTAATTGCAGTTGCCGGGTATGGATGGATGCACTGGTGTTGGTATCGTCCATTGCAGGTAATTCATACGTTCCTCTCTCCAGCCGTTTATAATACATCGCAAACCCATCACCTTCCCATACTAACAACTTCACCTGGTTACGTTTTTTATTGAAGAAGATAAATACCGCCCCGCTGAGTGCATTCATCTGAAGTTGCAGCGTAACCAGTCCGCTTAAGCTGTCAAAACCTTTTCGCATATCCGTACCCTGCGCATAAAGATAATACTGGCACGAACCCGACAAGTGTAACATGATTAATTGACAAGGGATTTAAGAAAATCACTGCCCACCGGTTGGTGGAATATCAAACGCTTACCATCCGGCAAGATTAATTCCGCATGAGCAACCATAGCCGATGGTGTGACCTGCAGTTTTACAAATGAAGTTGATTTATCTTTTTTACCCTGATCATTTTCACGGTATCTTTTCAGCCAATAATGAAAAACGTAATACGGAATATTGTGCTCAAGGCAAAATGACTTTTGAGATTGATTGCTCTTTTCCCATTGCCCGATGTGGGAGAACATCTGCTCCTTTACTCCGTGATTATTTCGCATGATGATATTTTATCAGCAAAACTATTCAGCCTTTTTATTCAGGACAATATGTACTTGCACGGAGGGATACTTTGTATCACCTTTTTATTTCAGAGCTATGGTTGTGGAGTAACAAAAAATTTGACTTATGCGGCATTGATTTTTTTATAATAAAGCAATGCCTGAAATGATAAAACCGGTATGGATATTTATTCTGGAATTTTCTTTTTTAATGTTTTTATCGATACTGTCGTGGAGGCTAATAGAAAAGCCAATCAATAATTCGAAAAAGAAATTTGAAAATAATCCTCCTTCCAGTAAACCGGCACCTAAGATTAAAACGGCTAACGCCAATACATTTAGTTATTAATTACATTTTAATATGATGCTAATCGTTTTTATTTTTCATTTCTTTTAATCTCTTATTATGAAACTGAACCCATCCTCCTAGCATTTCATATTCTCTTTGTGCAACTTCCTTATACTGTTTTGACAAATCAGTCAATTCGTATGGATCAGTCTTTAAATTATATAACTCTTCTTTATTGACTGTTGCATTATAGATATACTTCCATTCCCCGCTTCTTGTTCCAAATAAAAAGTCTGAGTAGGGACTAATAAAAAACGTTCGCCCATTAGCAATTTTCGAAAAAAGGCTTTTGCCTTCCCACTCTCCAGATTTTGTTAATCCTAAAACATGAACAATTGTGGGTGTAATATCTATAAGCCCTGCTATAACATCAGACATTGTGCCTTTACAAAAAACAGGGTTGTATATTATGCAGGGAATATTTACATTCTCTTCATAAATTTTATTGCCATGACCTGTTTGATCATGAGTGCCAAAAGCTTCCCCATGATCTCCAACAACAATTATTAATGAATTATTAAGAGCATTTCTTTTTTGAAGTCCATCCATTAAAATACCGAACGCTTCGTCTACACTTTTTAAAGCATTTAAGTACCTGTTGAACTCAATATTCCCCTTTATATATTTAACTTCTTTTTCAGCATGAACAAAGTAAGGATAGTGGGTTTGGTTAGTCCACAAAATGCTGAATTTCTTTTCATTACTCAAAGTATCATACCAAATAAGATATTGATAGGCTATGCATTTATCATCCAAACCATCCAAAAGAGTGTTTGTAACCTGAAATTTCGGGTAATTACATAAAATTGTTTTGCTATCGCCGGTGGTGGTAAAATCATATTTTTTAGCGAAGGCTTCCATATTGCCGAACGTCAGGTCTGCTGATGAAAACAGAGAAGTTTTCCAGCTTTTATTTTTTAACTCTGAAGAAATAGATGGGAGTGCATTTTTACTATACTCATTTATTATTGATTTGTAGCTAATTAAAGGATATATGCCGGAAATCATTGTAGCCATAGAGTTCGAAGTGCTTGGAATATGTGAATACATATTAGTAAAAGCCGTGGAAATGCTTTTCCATTTAAGAAGATTGGGCGTAACATTATATGTACTATCATAAATACTAACCATATTTTTTGGCGTCGATTCTAAAACAAATAAAACAACATTCGTAATCAAACCCGCAGTATCTAATTTTTCAGCAACACTATTTGAATGATAACTTTCAATAACCTGTTGAACTTTCTTAGAAATCTTCATTGAAAATAATTGAGGTTTTTGCTGTGTACTAATCACTGACTGTACTAACTCTGCAACCGGATTTGCGGTTTTAGCTTTATCATACCTGATTGTCTTATACTGGTAAAAACTTAGTGATAAAAGGGAAACTCCAATTAAAATAAATATTGCTTTCACCTGATTGCGGCCAGGAGCTGGCAGGAAGGAATAGGAAAAACCAAATATTAAAATACCTCCTAAAATAAGAGTCATATTTAATTTGAGTTGGCTTGAAAAGTTATAGGCAATAGCATTTTTTGCGTCAGTACCCTTCATAAAATCAGAATAATATAACCACTGGTAATTTAATGGCCGGCCTAATTGCCTTACAATTTCGATGTTTAATAAAGAAAATAAAATAGAGAATAAAGAAAATAGAATTAAAACTACTACAACTAAAGATTTTAAACGGTTGTAATTTTTTAAAAGATAAATTAAAGGATAAAAAATTATGCTTATAAATAATAATAATAACAGATCCGGAAAGATTGCTCCAAAAATTTTCCAATGATGTATCTTCTCCATGTGGTTCATCTGAAGCCGAATAAGAAAAATGACAATCACATAAAGTAATAATATACCTGTTAATACGTGCACTTTTTTCATGTATAATTGTTTTCTAAAAACAATTAATAAAACTGCTGAAAGCCCAACTAACGCATATAAAAATTGCCAACCCGATTTTAAAATATCAAAACCAATTTTCTTTTCAGGCATCCAGAGAGCATCATCATTTATATGTATGTTACGGTTTTTATCAAAGGTTGATGAATATGTCATTTCTCCATAGGTATCCCAACCATCGGTGCTATCTCCTTTGTTGTCAATAGGAACCCAGAACATATAATTCATATTTGTTTTTTCCGGCAAAGAAATAGTGACAAAGAAGATATCATTATTCCCTTCCATTTTCGAACCTATCAATGTGTCTTTCAGTACCTTTATAAAGCTATTTTTTGGCCAAAACTGTTTATCAGGATTTTTCTCCCAATTGTTTAAACTCCAAAAAATAACACTTCGCCGGCTTTTTTTGTATGATACGTAATAGTCTGAGAGACCAATGAATTTTCTTTCTGCTGCGCATGTAGTTGGATGGCCATAGCGAGGAGAGATACTATAAAACTACTTTTTAGCATAGCAAGCAATTTGGCAATCAAAAGATACAAATTATTTAATAGTTTAGTAGTTATATTCACACCAGAAGTGTATGAAAAGTTAGACTAGAATGTTCCTTTTAGAATTTATTATTGGCCCATTTGAATATATCTGAATTTTGATTTCATAATATTAAGGCACTGCATGAGATTTTTAGCCGTTTTTATATTATTCTCTTGTTTTTTTTCCACTTCAATTGCGCAGGAACAAATGCCAGCCAAGGTTGCTATTTACCTGGATTGCAGTGCCGGATGTGATCAAAATTATATACGCTCAGAACTTACTTTTGTCGATTTTGTGCTTGACAGGCTGGCAGCAGATATACATTTATTAATTACATCCACAATTACTGGCTCTGGTGGTCTCAATTTCCAAATCATTTTCTTCGGACAAAATAAATTTAATGGCCAAAACGATACTATCCTATTTCCTTTATCACCAAATACTACAGAGGTAGAAAGGAGAATTGAAATCCTTAAACGAATTCAATTTGGCCTGATCCCTTATATAAGCCAAGCTCCCTACGCCGATTTTATTGACATCAAAATGAATACAACAAAGGCTGCAGGCAATAATAAATCATTACAAGAAGACTCAAAAGATAAATGGAACTATTGGGTATATAATTTAAGTATGGACGGAACATACAATACCGATCAGATATATAAAAGCAGCCAGGCAAGAGGTACATTCTCAATAAACCGCACAACCAACAGGTTAAAAGTCGATTTCTCAATATATGGAAATCACAACAGTTCGACTTACCAATATGAAGATAATGGAGGAATTACAAAGTATAAGGTAACAAACAGTGATTATCAAATTAACCATTATTTAATTTCAAGTATTAATCAGCATTGGAGTTATGGATATGAATTAAGTTACAGCAACAGCACGTTTAGTAATAATAAAAATAGAAAATACATTTCAACCGGATTGGAGTTCGCCATTTTTCCTTATAAGAATGTGAATAATAAATTTTTCACTATAAACTATAGTTTAAACATGAGACATAATAATTATTATGATACTACGATATATAACAAGACGTCAGAGGTTCTTCCCGGCCAAATTCTGAAAATTATTTTAATAGTTAAACAAAAATGGGGAAGTATAAATAGTAGAATCAACTATAGTAATTATTTGAAGGATTTTGGGTTAAATAATATATCACTTGACCTTTTGTTTAATATCCGGATTACAGGAGGTTTATCCTTTTATGTATATTCATATGGAGGATTAGTTCATGATCAGGTGTACCTGGCCAAAGGGAATGCTACCCCCGAAGAAATTTTAACCAGAAGACGACAATTAGCATCCAGTTACAGTTTTAACACAGGAGCAGGTTTAAATTTTCGATTCGGAAGCATTTTGAATAATTTCGTCAACCCAAGATTTTCAAATAATTAATTTCAGCATTTAGCCGCAAACGGAACCTGTGGGTGAAAACCATAAGCGCTGTGTGCAGGAGATTCATCTGCAATATTAAAGCTAAATTCAATTTACCTTCAAAGTATGCCTATAAAAAAGAAAGTTGCCGAAAAACTAAATCCCATCAAACCCTCCGGCAAAAAAGAAGAATCCTTTTTTGAACAGGTATATGAAGTAGCCCGTCAGATACCCAGGGGAAGAGTCACTTCTTACGGGGCCATAG
>JBGTNK010000015.1:0-2279 GCA_041743125.1 Chitinophagaceae bacterium | reverse complement strand
CGGAGATGCATGTCTTCACTTACCATGGCGTGGAGATTCATCAAATAAATTACAAACTTTGGAACTATTGTTTTATAACTTAAACCTGGCCTTACGCCTAAGCTGAGAGACTTCAAATTAATAAATACTTATTGCTCCAGTAACTTAGCATCGATTGAAGTACGCATGGCCGTTAACTGCCTGAGACGCTCCTCTTTTTTAGCCAACTGCCCAGTCAGAGAAGCTATTTTATCGTCCTGATCGCCTACATCATTGTTTGCGGACCGGGCACCTTTTGCTTTGCGATAGGCTTTTTTAGAATTTCGTTTTGCTTTTCTTGCCTCTTTCACGCCACCCTCCGTTGCTTTAGCTGCCTGAACACTGCTGGTTTCTGCTGCGTCCAGGGCATTTGATTCTGCAGCATTGGCTTTGGATTGGTAGCCCGGCATATTGTTTTGTGCTATGGTTAACTTAGCGCTCAGGTCTGCAATGTCATTGCTTACTTCTGTAAACTCTTTATTTAGCTTAACAGTGTCTGCTACCGTTTTATACACCTGGGTATAGGCAGTGAAGCTGGTCGACAATAGTGTTAAAAAACAAACTACATAAATTTTATTTTTCATAATTTTTCTTTTAAAGGGAATTTAATTGTACAACTCATTTTGATAGGATCGGTGCAGTTTTTATTCTTACTGATGTTCATCAACAATCTGTATTTGTTTCAAAATTCGAACATCACAAACCTGTGTAAAAAAGCCTATCTAGCCATTAGTTTTCAAAAAAATAATATAAATAAAAATAGAAAATGCCAGCCCGACCAGAAGTAAACCTAATATATACATAAATAATTATTAATTGAGACAACCCAAAAGAGAGTGATAGAAATCGACTGTAAAAATTCAATATGCTATCAAGATATTACTGCAGGTTAGACAATTGTAATACCAGATTACAATGTTATCATCTTCAGCTTAATACCTTTTTCCAACGTTCCCACTTTGAGGAATTTGTTCCCGTAAAAGACAGGCAACATAAATCCCGTGTAGAAACCCGGCGTAGTACTGTAGTGAATAGCAGAGGCCGGAAGTACTTAGTAGTGAGAATAAAACACCAATAACGGCGAAACGATTAAACCTCCACCGGTGAGGTACCGCAACGGCAGATATTTCGGTTCATTGCTTTTATAATGGCATCTTCAGAAGGTGAAGGATTATTCTTAATCAGTGCCACGGCAGACATAATCATGCCCGAAGCACAATAGGAATATTGAAAACCATCTATAGCCAAAAAGGCTTCCTGCACGGCATGGAGTTTTCCATCTATTTCGAGGCCTTCAATAGTGGTTACCTTTTTGCCAATAACGGAATGTACGGGTGTAATACATGATGGTGAAGGATTCCCGTTTACCAGCACCATGCAGGCGCCGCAGGCTCCTTCGCCGCAGCCATATTTGCTGCCGGTTAAACTGAGGTAATCACGCAATACTGTCAATAATTCCAGATCAGGATCCACCGTTACTTCATGTCTTACACCATTAATAGTTAAAACCATGATTTACGTTTTAGCTGATTGTACTTTAAAAAAATGAAAATAAACCGCATCACCGGGACAGGTAAACTCAGTATATCAACTTCGGAGTTTGCTTATCATCAATACCCGCAACGATGAAAAATATATGTAAAGATTACAGATTCTCTAAAGCTGATCCGGAGTTGCTACCGATAGCTATCGGGACGGATAACAATCCTATAGTTTTTATTTTTCTTACTGACACGATGAGCAGAACACTACGGAGAACAGAGACAGTCACACCGGTCACTCATCTTTTCTTTCCTGTTATTTCTTGTCCGCCCTGGTGAAGTGTCATGGAGACCACTTCATTATTTTCATTCCGGGTAAACGTTACGTCTGCTTCTACTTCTTTTAAAAAGAAGAAGTCCATTTTCTCAGGATGCAGTTGTATGATGCCTTGTCCCTCGGGCTGCCCCATCAGTTTACCATCCTGGAAACTTATATGAATAATCAGCTGCGGATTCAGGTCATACACACCCACATATTGTTTCAGCACTTCTGCGGGCAATACTATTTCGGCTTTTTCCTTCGGCAATTCAAAAGGAATATTATAAAGGATGGCGTAAATGCTTTGCATCATCTTATCAAGGGATTGAGTGCCTGCATTTGCCAGTAATATAACTGTACTGTTGTCTTCGGGCACACTGATCATATTACTATTAAATCCATGGATACCGCCGCTATGGCCAACAGTTCTTTTACCTGCAAGGCTGTCAATAACCCATCCA
>JBGTNK010000014.1:0-49292 GCA_041743125.1 Chitinophagaceae bacterium | reverse complement strand
TCACAATTACTTTTGATGCAGAAGTTGATTGATTCAATTCAATCTAAATCCAATATCATCCTGAATAACCAACCGTCCAAGTATTGAATTTTTTTTAAAACCCAATCCTGAAAAACCAAAGTTTGAAATCCGTATCAGTCAACTTCTTCTTTTTATTTTTCTGAAAATTCAGCATAAGAATCCAACATCCTGTAGAAAACCAATAATTCTAAAGAAAAGCAAGTTCAACGTCCTTTAGCAATTTTTCAACTCCGTTATCCCAACGAAAACCAACTCTTTTTTTTGAACAGATTACCTATCCTGTCAGAAAATTCACGAATCCTGTCCTATCAGATCATTTGAATGGTCACCTTGTCCAACTTCTATGAAAAGTTTAAACAATCCGGAACCCTCCTGCTAACTCTTCATTATTTCATCTTTGCCTTTGGCGGATGAAAGAAAAAGTAAATTAGCAGGAGGCCTCGGTAGTTACGTTTTGAAAAACATTGTAAGGAAAGCATCAATTTAATTATACCGTTTAGAATTGTGTTTAAAGATATTGTTTCACGGACGGGCAAAGGCCAATACTGATTTGGGAAAGAGAGCGACTTACTCTTTCTCAAATCGAATTGGCATAATTTAGTTCTAAAATCCCTGATGCCTGCCTATACTGACCAAACAGGAAATACCATATCTCTTCATTTTCCTCCCGGGCGCATAATTTCCCTTGTTCCTTCACAAACAGAATTTCTATTTGATCTCGGACTTCAAAATCAAATTGCCGGTATCACCAGGTTTTGCATACATCCAAAAAAGTATTTTCATTTAAAACCTCAGGTTGGAGGTACAAAAAAAATAAATATTGATATCATCCACCAATTACAACCAGACCTTATCCTTGCCAACAAAGAAGAAAATGTAAAGGAACAGGTGGCAGAATGTGCCACTCGTTATCCTGTTTGGGTTAGTGACGTAAAAAATCTTTTAGATGCTTACGAAATGATGACACAAATTGGATTGATAACCGCCAGGGAAAAAGAAGCGTATAAAATAATTACAACTATTCAAGCTTCTTTTACAGAACTTTCCTTCCAACTGCAGTCATTAAAAAAAAACAGAACGGCCTACCTCATATGGAATAAACCTTACATGACAACAGGTGGAGATACCTTTATACATGCAATGCTCGAAATGGCCGGTTTTGTAAATGCGTTTGAAAAAGAAATCAGGTATCCCGAAATTTCAATCCGGCAATTAAAAGATATGAATTTAGAAACCTTGCTTCTTTCTTCCGAGCCCTTTCCCTTTAGTGAAAGACATAAACAAGAATTGCAAATTCTGCTGCCGCACACAAGAATTATCCTGGTTGACGGAGAAATGTTTAGTTGGTACGGAAGCCGGCTATTAAAATCAGCAGCATATTTTGAAAAATTATTAGGGCAAAGCAGGCACTAAAAATATTTCAATAACAAGCCCCTTTTCAATAATTAAAAACAATCGCATTGTTAAAACAGCTATACCTTATTTAGTCTTTAATAAAGGATTCGTAACTTCCATCCATGAGTTTCGCTGATGATACAAAAGAGTTGGAACATAACGAAAGTGACAAGCCATCGAGGAAAAAACAGATGTTCCCGGTGAGACCGAAATTGCGGTCCTATTTACGTCATCATGGGCGGGAGGTAAAGTTGCCGGTATTGTATAAAGACCTTTTGAACTATACATTTTCAGTACCTATAAAAGATAAGTACGGGAAAGATACACTTTGGGAAAAAACGATTTATGATAAAAGGGATTGGGATTTTATTCGTGATGGCCTTGTAAAGATTTACGCAATTTTAAAAACAGAAGGAGATTTTAGCTTTACTAACCACCTGGATGTAGCCCGCATTGATTATTGCACTTTTGGCAACTCCCACCCTTTCCGTATACGTATTGTCAATAAATACAACGACAACTATGATCATTACTATCTCAAAATTGCTGACGCTTCCCGAATCTACGGGTTGGAACTGGAACATATCCTCTCCCCTAACCGGATCATTTTTTTTACTTGTGATAATACGCTGGTGGAGGAACATATCCCGGGAATCCCGGGTGATGTTTTTATTCAACAAATGAAAAGTGATCCCAATACCAATAAAATAAGACTGGCAAAGGAGTTTGTAAGGTTTAATGAAAGATGTTTTGTTCGCCTGCTGGGCGATATGCGTAGTTATAATTTTGTAATCGATATTACTCCGGATATTGAAGATTATCAATACCGAATCCGTGCCATTGATTTTGATCAGCAATCCTATGAAGGAAGGAAAAATCTTTACTTGCCCCAATTCTTTAAAGAAAATTATCAGTATGTCGATCTTTGTTTAAAGCATCTCGACAAGGAATCGATAAAACAATACCAGGCTGAGGAACGAACGCTCATCACTTTCCGGCTAGCTTCTTCCAGGTACCGTATCAAAGAATTACTGGATATTATGTCCGGAGATGAAATATCCTTAAAGGCGAAAATAGCTCAACTGAAAAAAGAGTTGAATGAACATCTTAATACCGAAGCTTTCAGCAAATGCCAGTCAATGGGCCAGGTGGTAAAACGGCATTTGAAACAAACCTTGCAAAAGAATCTATTATTGGTTCAAAAAAACCTGGGTAAAAACAGTGATTAAATGACTCCCGGTATAATCGCTCAAATCAAAACTTACAATTGTTTGGATGAAATACCTGCAAATTCCTTACTCCGATACTAAACATAAATAAAGTATATTGCCGGTCTTTTAACGGTTATTGCCCCTTTTTTAAACCACATTTATTTATCATTAAAGAAGAATTGTTTAAATGAAAAAGTACAAAGCCGGGGTATTGTTCGGAGAAGAACTACAAGCCCTGTATAAAGATGCAAAAGACAACCAGTTTGCTTTGCCTGCTGTAAATACAATAGGCTCCAACAGTATCAATGCTACATTAGAAACTGCGGCAAAAGTAAATTCACCTGTAATCATCCAATTCTCTAATGGAGGTGCCCAATTTATGGCAGGAAAGGGCATGCCAAATGACAACCTGCAGGCGAATATTTCAGGAGGTGTATCAGGTGCTTTGCATATTCATAATGTAGCTAAATATTACGGCGTTCCGGTCGTACTGCATACAGATCATGCGGCTAAAAAATGGCTGCCCTGGATAAGCGGATTGCTTGATGAAGGCGAACAATTTTTCAAAGAAAAGGGACAGCCTCTTTTTAGCTCTCATATGCTGGACCTAAGCGAGGAACCCATTGAAGAAAATATTCAAACATCGGTAGAATTTTTTAAACGTATGAAGCCGTTGGGAATGGGAATAGAAATTGAACTAGGTGTTACCGGAGGAGAAGAAGATGGGGTTGATAACACCGACATTGATAACGAAAAATTATATACACAACCAGAACATGTAGCTTATTCCTATACCGAATTAAATAAAGTAGGAAACTTATTTACAGTAGCAGCGGCATTCGGCAATGTGCATGGTGTATATAAATCAGGGAATGTGGAATTGCGGCCAGAAATCTTGAATAATAGCCAGATTTATATTGAAAAGAACTTAAAAACAGGGGCCAAGCCGGTATTCTTTGTATTCCATGGCGGAAGTGGCTCTCCACAAAACCAGATCCGTGAAGCCATAGGATATGGCGCTATTAAAATGAATTTAGATACCGATTTGCAATGGGCATTTTGGGAAGGGGTTCTTTTTAATTATAAAAAGAACGAAGGATTTCTGCAGGGCCAGTTAGGAAATCCAGGTGGCCCCGATTCACCCAACAAAAAATATTATGATCCCAGGGTATGGTTACGAAAGGGTGAAGAGAATTTTATCAAACGCCTGGAAGTAGCATTTGATGATCTTAACTGTATTAACAGAAATGCCTAAAGAATAAAAAAGGAGCCCTGCAAAATTTGCGGGGCTTTTAATTTTTGTTGCTTTGTCACTTCCTTTTTTAATACGGACAGACCTAATAATGGAGAAGAATTAAAAACTTATTCCAATACCTAAACTACCAAAAGCGTATAATTTAGGATCCATATTCCAGAAATCCTCGGAAGGAGGATCAAGCAATACCCCCGGTCCGAAAGCCACCCGAAAAAATAGCCTGCTTTTGCTTTCCTGGTAACGGTATCCCACCGTTGAATTGATATAAACATACTTATCTGATACATCCAGGTTATCTGACGACTTTTTGTAGTGATCAACATAAGGGATAAATCCTAATGAAAATTCTGCATGGTGCGCTCTGGAACCTGTTATCATGCTTAGCCCCAGGGGAATGGAAAACGCATCTTTTTCAAGGGAAAGACCCACCCGGAAACTATATCCCGTATTGGCAGACCGAAAGAAGATACGGTCGTAATTAATAGAATATACCGGACCACGTGAGGCCAGGTCAATATAAATAGCATTTTTTAACCCACCTGATGGAAGACCCTGGCAAATAGCCTGGTTGGACAAGAAAATCAGTGAACCGGTATAAAAAAGTACACAAAAGGAAATATTTTTTATTCGACTTTCCCGACAGACACTCTTCTTTAAATTCATCATGAAGATGGTTACTTCCCTTCTTTTAAAGACTCTCATAGTAAGATTATTTATTACCAGATGAATGATGGATTATTGGGAGAGGACCTGGCAACTGGGATGCTAGGAGCAACGGTCCACTAAAGCTTCCCTAAGGAATGAGGATTGATAAAAGAAACTAAGAATGAAACTGTGAATATACATACTGATTTATTGTAATGCAAGCGTAGAGGATGGTTATTTTTTAGCCTACGAGAAGATGAAATTCTGCAAGGAAAAATTATTTCGATTAAATTCCTGGTTTTCTTGCCGAATGACGATGGCTGTTTTAGTTCTACAATACCTTTGCTACCATTTTTATGCTAAAAGCTACAGCCCAAACCTATCACAGTGCTTATGCTGGTTTATCCCGTTCTACCTGGCTTTTATCGTTGATCATGCTGATCAACAGGAGCGGAACAATGGTTGTACCATTCATGACCCTTTATCTTACCAGCACGAAAATGGGATATACTATCGGGCAGGCAGGGATAGTTTTTGGCTTATTTGGAGCGGGTGCATTTTGCGGAGCATATTTAGGCGGAAAAGCAACTGATAAAATCGGTTATTATCATGTGCAAATGATGACACTAATAGGTGGCGGAATATTATTTATTGTACTTGGACAAATGAGGATTTATTCATTGATCTGCCTGTTTACTTTCCTTGTCAGTTTTGTAAATGAAGCTTTCAGACCGGCCAACAGCACGGCCATTGCCTTTTACAGCACCGAAGAAAACCGAACCCGGTCATATGCCCTGAACCGGCTGGCTATTAATTTAGGCTGGGCCCTGGGTAGTGCAGTTGGTGGTATTCTTGCTAAAATAAATTACGAATTGCTTTTTTGGGTTGATGGCATTACCAATATTCTCGCCGCCCTGCTGATGTTTGTTTTTCTTAAACCTGTGGCCAGGGAAAAACACGATGATCGGTTGCAACCAGCCCGCCGGGGAGCAACAGCATTAAAAGATAAACCGTTTATTATTTTTATAATTGTTACTACGTTGTTCGCTAGTTGTTTCTTCCAGATATTTACTAACCTGCCGGTTTATTTTAAAAAGCACCTTCATCTTTCCGAACCTTATATAGGATTGTTAATGGCTTTAAACGGAATTATTATTGCCATTATTGAAATGGTGCTGGTATATAAGTTAGAAGGTAAAAGAAAAAGTATGGTCTATATTACTTTTGGTGTTGCCCTCACGGGAATTTCCTTCTGGCTTTTAAACATCCCGCTTGACGGAATGATGATAGCACTATTCATGATCATCCTGATTACGTTTGGCGAAATATTTTCTATGCCATTTATGAATAGCTACTGGATCAGTCGTACAGAAATCAACAACCGCGGGCAGTATGCTGCTCTATACACCATGGCATGGTCAGCCGCCCAAACGCTCGGTCCAATGGGTGGTGCACAACTGGCGCAACACTTCGGATTTAATTTTTTATGGTGGATAGCAGGTGGAGTATCAATAGCAGCAGCATTTGCTTTTAAAAAATTAATTTGATTCCCATAGCACTAGTCTAATAAAAATTCATATACTTCATTTACTGATTTTGATATGCATAAACTTATAGTATTTATGTTCAGGTCCAAATCAATCTAAACTTTATATTCCCCTATTTTTGCTTGCAAAAATAGTTAAGGATGCATCGAATAGTAAAGTTGTTGGTTATATCCCCTTTTATTGTTTTCAATTTGGCAAAGGCTCAACCTTTACAACGGCCCAAATTAGTGGTAGGCATTGTAGTAGATCAAATGAGATGGGATTATCTCTACCGCTTTTATGACAGGTATTCTCCGGATGGATTTAGAAGGATGCTAAACCAGGGATTTAGCTGTGAAAATACTTTTATTCCTTTTACACCAACATATACCGGGGCAGGCCATGCTTCTGTATATACCGGATCAGTACCCGCTGTTAATGGAATCATTGGAAATTATTGGTACCGCAAGGACCTGAAACGTATCTGGTATTGTTCTGAAGATACCTCAGTAACCTCGGTGGGCAGCAACTCAACAGCGGGAATGATGTCGCCCAGGAATATGCTAACCACTACTATTACAGATGAGTTAAGACTGGCGACCAATTTTCAAAGTAAAACCATTGGCATTTCATTAAAAGACCGGGGATCTATTTTACCCGCTGGTCATTCAGCCAATGCTGCTTATTGGTTTGACAACGCAACCGGTGGTTGGATAACGAGCACTTATTATATGAATGAGTTACCAGATTGGGTAAAAAAGTTTAATGATAAGAAATTACCTGATTACTACCTTAAGCAAAACTGGAATACGCTTTACCCAATCCATACGTATAAACAAAGTACGGCAGATGATAAAGAATATGAATCTTCAATAGGAGGAGAAGACAACACATTTCCTCATATCACTTCAGGTATCACCGTTAACAGGTATGAGTCGTTTCGCCAAACACCCGGCGGCAATACATTTACTATTGATATGGCAAAGGCGGCAATAGAATCAGAAAAATTAGGACAAAGAGGTGTTTCTGATTTTTTAGCTATAAGCTTTTCTTCTCCTGACTATATAGGTCATGCCTTCGGACCAAATTCAATAGAAACGGAGGATGCTTATTTACGTTTGGACAGGGATATGGCTGCATTTTTAAAATACCTGGATGCAAAAATTGGTAAAGATCAGTACCTTATTTTTCTTACAGCCGATCATGGTGTAGCTCATATTCCCGGGTTTATGAGGGATAATAAAATATCTTCAGGCACCGTGAGTGACGTTGAAATCAGGCAATGGATTAATGATATGGCTGAAAAAAAATACGGTGTTAAAGGCTTGGTAGAGTTCGTCATTAATTACCAGGTTTATCTGGATTACAAGGTCATCGAAAATAATAAATTGGATCTGTCCATAATAAAAGTGGAATTAGTTAATGCCCTGATTCAACATCCCTCCATTATGAATGCGTTTGATCTGGGGCTGCTTGGAAGCGCTTCGCTACCATCAAACATAAAAACCTTTGTGACTAACGGTTATAACCAGAAATTAAGCGGCGATATACAATTCATTTATTATCCTCAATGGTTTGACGGCTGGAATAAGGGTACTACCCATGGCTCCTGGTATCCTTATGATTCCCATATTCCTTTACTTTGGTTTGGCTGGAAAATAAAACCAGGTAAAACAAACCGGGAAACGTATATGACAGATATTGCTCCTACCGTAGCTGCCTTATTACGTATTCAGATCCCCAATGGAAATACGGGGCATGTGATACCCGAAGTAACCCGCTGATAAAAATTAATATGCCGGTCTTGATCTAAGTTTCAATAGATAAATAAAAAATACCCAATCATGGATATAAAAGAAAAATTTGAACAGGCAGTAAAGGAAAGCAAGGAATTGTCTTCAAAACCTGATAACGATTCCTTATTAAAATTGTATTCACTGTATAAACAAGCTACGGAAGGTGATATATCTACAGAACCACCATCAAACCCGTTTGACTTTGTAAATAAAGCAAAATATGAATCCTGGGCTTCTTTAAAAGGAAAATCCAAAGAGGCGGCTATGCAGGAGTATAGTGACATGGTTAATTTGTTGAAAATAAATTAGTAGGTTAATTGACCAGTGCTTGTGGTAATAAGCAGTTCCTTTTTATCACTCGCTTCTACCCTTCCAATCACCTGTGCTTCTACACCAAAGCCTTTTGCAACGCGGATTAGTTTTTCTGCCTCTTTTTCATTCGTATATATTTCAAGCCGGGTACCCATATTAAAAACCTGGTACATTTCGCGGTTATTTGATTTACTGGTCTCCTGGATCAATTGAAAAATAATGGGCGGTTCAAAAAGATTGTCTTTTATAACCCGAACTTTTTCCGGAACATATTTTAAACATTTGGTTTGTCCACCACCACTGCAATGAATAAGTCCATCTACCGATTCAAAATGATTTTCTAGTATTTCTTTCATAACCGGAGCAAAAGTTCGGGTTGGCGACAATAAAAGTTTTCCAACTTCTGATTGTCCTGCTCCCACTTCTACTTTATCCGTCATCTTATATGGCCCAATGTAAACCACCTCATCATTCAAGGTAGTATCAAAAGATTCCTGGTATTTTACCCCGTAGGCTTTATTGAGAACATCATGACGTGCACTTGTTAATCCGTTGCTCGCCAGGCCGCTATTATAGGAAGTTTCATAATCAGCCTGCCCAAAACCGGCTAGACCAACGATCACATTTCCCGGCTTAATTTTTTGGTTGGTAATTAACTTATTTTTCGGCCATCTTGCCGTCATGGTTCCATTCACGGCTATGGTTCTTACTACATCTCCCACATCGGCTGTTTCGCCTCCCATAAAATGAATATTAACGCCAAACTTTTTCATATTCTCAAAGAAATCCTGCGTTCCATTTATTATATCCTCCAAAACACTGGAAGGAATATTCTTTTTATTCCTGTCAATTGTGGATGAGAAAAGAAGGTTATCGTAAATTCCTACACACAACAAATCATCCAGGTTCATCACAATGGCATCCTGGGCTATTCCACTCCAAACAGAAACATCGCCTGTTTCTTTCCAGTACAGATAAGCGAGTATACTTTTGGTACCTGCGCCATCCGCATGCATTACGTTTACCCAGTTAGTGTCACCGCAAAGAACATCAGGATAAACTTTACAAAATGCCTGGGGAAAAAGACCGGGGTCAAGATTTTTTGTAGCAGCGTGAACTTCTTCTTTCTGCGCTGACACACCTCTTTTTTCATATAGCCCCCCTTGTTCTTCCGGAGAATAAAAAAATGATCCTTTCATAATTTGCATCTTCTATATCAAATAAAAAAAATCAAAAGGCAATTTTCAAAGTGATTCTGTTGCGCATGATTTTTACGGGGCAAAAGTAAGTTATCAGGATTGAAGGATTTTCATTTTTATTATCCTGTTACGATACGGGTCTTATCTTCGTAACAAGGAATTATGGAAGTACATTATAATACGGATCAATTACCGGCATTTAATAATGCTATCGTTACAATTGGCACTTTTGACGGGGTACATATGGGCCACAGGAAGATCATCGATAAGTTGAAAGAAGAAGCGGAAAAATCTGGCGGTGAAACCGTGATCATTACCTTTCATCCACATCCGCGTAAAGTAGTATCATCCACCATCCTGGGCATCCGGCTCATCAATACCCTGGGCGAGAAAATAGAGTTGTTGAAGCATTTGGGAATTGATCACCTGGTAGTGGTACCGTTTACGGACGCATTTGCCAACCAACAAGCTGAGGATTATGTCCAGCATTTCCTTGTCAATAAATTTCAACCTCACACTATAATTATCGGATATGATCACCGGTTTGGCAAGGAAAGAAAAGGAGACTACCTGCTGCTTGAAAAACTTGCTCCTGTATACAATTACCAATTAAAGGAAATACCCAAACACGTACTGGATGAAATTTCGATTAGCTCTACCCGCATCCGGGAGGCTCTGCTAAATGGTCAAATTGAAACCGCAGATAAACTGCTTGGATATGAATTCTTTTTTTCCGGCACCGTGGTCCATGGTGACAAATTGGGCCGTAAACTGGGGTACCCTACAGCTAACCTGAAAGTTGAAGATGAAGAAAAGATTTATCCCGGTAATGGAATTTATGCTGTGTATGCTAAAATGCTAATTGGCGGAAAATCGCCTCAAAATAACGATGACCGCCTGAAAGGAATGATGAGTATAGGTTTTCGCCCCACCTTTGATGGAAAAAAAAGAGTAATAGAAGTCAACCTCTTTGATTTCAGTTCTGAAATTTATGATGAAACCCTTCGCATATACGTGAAAAAATATTTACGACAAGAAGTAAAATATGACTCCCTGGAAGAACTTGTAAAACAGATTGACCAGGATAAAATAGATAGCCTGAATGTTTTGTAGAAAATTAAGGTGTACTCTTTACTCCGCAAATTCCTGCCGCTAATATATGCACCTGGTTACCTGGTAAAAAGATGCGAAAGGTTGTTTATTGAGTTTTAATATTCGATTTTAAATTCAAGTTTTGAGACATCATCAAAAAAATCATCAATACTATTTGTTATCGTCACTTTCTTTTTATCGGCAGATAGTATAATGTTTTTACCAGTAGCTTTTTTTACCGGGTTGGGGAAATTAAATATTATAATTGTATTCATTGGCATTCCCTGCCCACCCATTTCTTTCAGCGCCTGCATACTTTTATCATCACTTACGGTAGCGTATTTTTCAGGATTGTGCTTCTTTTCCACCAACCCTTTTTTATACGTAATTATAAAATAATCATCCATTGTTCCTTTGGGCATTTCGTCATCAGGAATCGAAGGAGTACCTTCCCCACCTTCTTCCACCTTCTTTTTCATAGCATCCTGCATCACTTTAGCAGATAATTGTTCCAGTTTACTGATTTGCCCCCCGTTTGAAAAAGGAAATTCAAGTTTTGTAATTAATTTTTCTTCCGCCATATTTATATTTAACCCAAGCTTTCCATTTTTTACCAATTCTTTCTCTTCATTGGTAAGATCTGGAATACTATCCACCATGGTGGTAAGAAGTATTGTAGTATCAATACTTTTATCCCCCTCTTCTTTATTCATATTCATTTCCTTTCCTGCCATTTTCGCTATTCCCAGCAGGCTGCTCATATCGGTAGTAGTTACCATAAGGCCACTTCCATCCTGGTTAAAAGAAATCTCTTTTGTTGTTTCACAACTTGTTAAACCCAGGATGCCCCCCAGCAATAACAGGCCTAATAATTTTTGCATAATTTTATTTTTATTCAGATGAATATTTTAATACGAAAGTTGCGCAAAGTAAAGCAATTTCATGCTTTATTATCATGCCATAATTTTACACACCATTTCCTTTAAAAGAGATCCATCTTCTGTACCTGCGTTGTTAATCCCGATGCTCTTTAGGTTAAACTGATGCAAAAGAAGCAAAACCCTTTCTATACCTTCATAATTATAACTTTTGGCTGCCAATAAATAATCCTTCACAAAAAAAGCATTTACTCCTATAGCAACGCTTATTGCTTTTTCATCTTTTGTTCCTGCCCCAAAAACCATAAATACTTTACTAAAGAAACTATACAAAGAAGGGAGCACTAATTGAATGGGTGCTGCTTTTGGATTCATTTCAAAATACTGGATAATTCGTATGCATTTTGCAAGGTCTTTAACAGCCAGCGCAGATTGGAGTTCAAATACATTAAAGTCCTTACTGACACCAACAAATTCTTCAATATCTTCTTCCGAAATGGTTTTTCTTTTTCCCAGGTTTATAGAGATTTTTTCAATTTCATTTTCAATTCTGGTTAGGTCGTTTCCAATATGATCAATCAATAACGCAAGTCCTTTGGGCGAAATAGCCAATTGCTTTGTCCGCAACAATTCCTGTGTCCATTCCGGCAACTGATTATCATATAATTTTTTTGTTGTTACCAGGACGGCCTTTTGCTTTAGCAATTTTGCCAGCCGGGAACGACCATCCACTTTTTTATCTTTATAGGAAACAACAAAAATCGTTGAGCTAAGAGGATTTTCTACATAGCCTTCCAATTTTTCAATATCCTTCATTTGCTGTGCTTCCTTTAATAGAACAACCTGCCTTTCAGCGAACATCGGGTAACGCCTGCAGGCATTTACTACTTCCGTCCATGAAGTGCTTCGTCCATAAAAAATGCTAAGGTTAAAAGAAACTTCGCTTTCATTTAATATGTGGTGCTCTGCATAATCAACAGCCTTATCAATAAAGTATTCTTCTTCGCCTTCGAACCAATAAATGGGCTTGAATTGTTTTTTGCTCCATTCTGATATGATTTTATCTATAGCCATAAATCGCTAAGATACAGGCTTTTCCTTTCTAAAAAATCCAATAAACTGTCACCATATGATCGATATCATCTGTTTTCTGGCACGGTTTTCGGAATTTAGCCATCGAAAGAAAATCTGATCGTTTTAAACCCATGAAACCGAATAAAATTTATTTAAATAATAAAAACTAAACTCATTTAAAAAACCAAAGTATGACAAACACAAATTATCCATCAGCGACTCCACAAAGTCAACCGCCAACTCCCAACAGAGGTAACAAGAACCTTTTAATAGGTATACTTGCTGCCGGTCTTTTGGGTACCTGGGGTTATCTTTTGTATGATAAGAACAAATCAGGTGAAGTAATACAGACTGCACAAACCCAGTCTGAAAATTATATGACACAACGTGACTCCCTGAAATTATTATATAATGATGCTGAAATGAGGTTAGATTCTATAACTGGAACTAACAATACATTACAAGGGGAAAAAAGCAATTTGCAAAAACAAATTGAATCAAACAGGGCAGAGATTCGTCGTATACTTAACGATAAAAATGCAACTGCTGCTGATTTAAAAAGAGCCAGAGGAATGATCGCTGATCTGAATAATCAAATTGTAAGTTTAGAGGCTGAAGTTTCAAGATTGACAGGTGAAAACCAGGAGCTTACTGCAAGTAATACGCAGCTCTCCACTGAAAAACAAGTGTTGGAGCAAAACCTGACTACCTCTACTTCAGAAAAAGAGGCGTTGGCCCAAACAGTTGACGTAGGTTCTACTTTCAGCGCATCTAACATACAGATCACTCCTGTAAAAGAGAAAAAGAATGGTAAAGAAAAGACAACGTCTACAGCAAAGAGAGTGGATAAATTAGTAGTTTCTTTTGATGTAGAAAACCGTATTGCAAGATCAGGACCAACTGAAATGTATATTATGGTTACTGCTCCTGACGGTAAAGTTATATCTGACGCAACTTTAGGATCAGCGACTTTAACTACTCGTACAGACGGTGACAAAATGTTTACTGCTAAGGTGCCGGTTGATTATGAGCAGGGAACAAGAAAAGCATTATCATTCCCACTTCGCCAGTCTGATTTTCAAACAGGCGACTATAAAATTGAAGTTTATCATAACGGGTTCAAAATTGGCGAAGGCGTCAGAACTCTGAAAAAAGGTGGTTTATTCGGTTAAAAGCAAGTTGCTCTTATGCAACACAACCGTCTTGGCAATGCTTAGACGGTTTTTTTATTTGTAGCCTGCAATTTTTGACCTTTCACAAATAGACAGGGGGCTTGTAAACGAATTTAATATGCTTTATCTTTCGGGAAACTGTTGTCCTTAAAATGAGAGATATTAAGCCTCTTCTTATCCTTCTTCTTTCCATTGGCCTGGTGAGCACATGGGTTTACCACCTTTATGATAAAACCATTTATAGCCAGAGGAGAACAGAAATATACATAAAAGATTCTGCAGCCGTGGCTGATGCTATCAAAGACTCACTAAATAAAATCTATACCTCAACTATCAATGACCTGGATAACAGGCTTAGTGAATCGAGGTTCAATGCCGATACACTGCGGAGCCGGTTAAATAATAAATTGGATGAAATTGACATTCTGAAGGCAGAGATTGGCGGCATCCTGAATAAAAAGGATTTTTCAAAAAAGGACCTTGGTGATGCCAGGCAAAAAATTGGGGAATTGCAACAAAAGGTAGAAGACTTAAACAGCCAGAAAATAACTATGGAGGAGGAAAGACAGGAATTAAATATCGTATTAGGGCAATTATCACAAAGTGTGGATACGCTTCAAAGGAATATTCGTCGGCTCAATAAGGAAAATGAAGAATTGAGTGAAAGGATTAACCTTGCATCTACTTTCAATGCTTCAGAATTGAAGTTAGAAGCTGTATCGGTGAAAGGTTCTGGTGAAGAAACAACATCCCACGCTAAAAGAACAGATAAACTCGTGGTTTCGTTTGTAATTCATAACAGGATCAACCAATTTTCAAATACTGAATTAATTACAGTTTTAGTACAGCCGGATGGACAGGTAATGCAAAGTACCGTTTGGGATTCGGGAACCTTTAATACAAAAAAGGGGGTGAAGAAAAACTTTACCCGCAAAATAAAATTTGATTACGTAAAAGGTGAACAGAAAAATTTGCTTTTTTCAATAGAACCTGAAAAATACCATAAAGGAATATATACTTTACAGCTCTGGCATAATGGGATAATGATTGGCCAGGCAACTAAAAAACTGAGTTAACCTATTTTATTTATTAATAACAAAATCAAAAAAGAAACCGGCTTCACAAGGAGGCCGGTTTCTTTTTTCCATCAATATCATTGCGGTCGCAAAACCTGGTCAATTTTATGTAAAACACCGTTTATATAATGCTGGTCACTTGATCCCCCAGGTGCAGGCGTGGGGTTTATAATAACATTAGAAGCAGTCGGGTTAGCAGCACCTTTCACTGTTGCTGCTGTTACACCCGTTGCGCCAAGTGTAGCTTGTAAACCAACACCAGGATGGGTTGCAATGGCGCCGTTTAAAAGAGTTGGATAATTGGCGGTTGCAGGGGGAAGATTAACTGAAAATGCCCTGTTACCTAAAATATGATAAACTACAATGCCTTTCACCGTTTGCGCCGTAAGTACAGATGCCAAAGCAGGATTTGTAAAAACTGCAGGCGTGGAAGCGAGACCGGAAGCCTGGGCCTGGGCTATGGCCGGAGCCTGAGCTGCAGCCAGTGCCGGGGCCTGGGCATCTGCTTCAGCCTGGGTAGCTCCTCCTGCAATCAGTTGTTGTGTGATAACAGGTATTAACTGCTGAGTAACGATGGGTATCAATGCAACGGTTATCTGGCCGGTCAACAATTGCTGAAAGGCCAGGTTAGTAGGTGCAAAAACCGTTAGATTTGCTGCCGGATTTTTCAAAGCTGATTCCAGTGTTTTAGCCGGGTCACCTTCATCGGCCCTAAGAACAGCGGCTAACAAATAAGACATATCAGGATCAGCAGCTATGCGCTGCCATAATACTTGGGATGGAGGTAACAACAACACAAAAACTTTATGTATTATTCCATTTGCTACAGCTATATCAGGTTGCACAATAGGAATATTATTTGCAAAAAGTACGGGTCCCTGTTTGCCAAGAAAAACCGGCATTCTTAATCCTGGAGGTAATGTTGCCGAAGGGGGTGACAAAACAAAAGAGCTTTGAAGATATAGATTAAGAGCCGGTGGCACCGGAGTGATTTTTGCTGATGTAAATTTTTCCCCACCTATAAGATGATACTTTAATACCGTATCCAATTCACCCGGCCTGAAAAAATTAATAGTTCCTATTGCTGGTGGCAAGCCTAATAATGCAAACGTAGTTCTAAAGGCATTATCATCGGGTGCAAAAAATGTAAATACAGCACTTTTATCAGCGAGTAGGGTTGATAATGATCCGGTGGCACTGGGCACTGAACTAGCCCGGGTTATTGCCGCTTTTAAAAAACTATAGTTCGGATCATTAAGCGTTTCCATGATGGATGAGCCAGTTGGTTCAGGCTGTTTAATGGGTTCTGCAAGGGGCAAATCCTTATTGCATGATGACAATATACCTAAGCCCACCACGGTAATGGCCAGGTACTTGAACCATTTATTTATATGTAATTGCATATAGATCGATTTTTTAATCTTAATTGTAAATGATATTAAAGCACGTTATAAGCAAAGCTTAAATAATAAAGACCGCCAATGCTTGGATTACCCACCGCTGTGCGATAATATTGATTCAACATATTTGTTGCACCTAATTTTACAAGTGATCTGATTTTTGGCCTCCTTAAGGTTATGGCTGCATCTACGGTATGAAACGCCGGCAAATCGCCCTGGGCAAAATCGTTTTCATAAAAGAATCCTTCCTGCCAGCGCCAGTTTACATTAAACCCTAAAAGTTTCTCTTTGCCAAATCCCATATTCGCAAATGAGAATACAGTCCTCAGCTCCGGTGTTGCAAAAAAGGCCCGGAATCCCGTTGGAACGTTTCTAATTTTATCGGAAGAGACATTGGCACTTACAATAAAATTAGCGGGTAACCGCCATTCAATACTTCCACCCCATCCGTTGGTTTTTACTTTTTCTGGCGAATTAACCACAATGGAATAACCCTTAAAGGTTGTAGAGGGAGTGCCTCCGGGGAATTGTATCACATCTCGCCTGGTTAAAAAGTCCTCGTAGGTACCAAAATAAGTGTATGCATCTATCAGGACCGTTTTTGCGATCAGCGATTTGTACCCAACTTCAAAAGATGTTACAGCTTCAGGTTTCACTTCTTTATAGGGAATTCTTTCTGAAAGATTAGATGGATTATACCCTGGATTATTAATAAGGTCATATTTATTCCAAAGAAATATGTTGGCGCCTAACAAACGGCCTGATCCTGCATTCAGATCAATCCATTGTTGCTGCGTGCTTGGGAAACGATAGGCGGTTTGAAATGACAAACGAACATTATGATCTGTGGCTAGCTTTACAAGAGCGGTTAATCTTGGGGTAAACCGGCCTTCAAAGTTTTCGTTTTTATCATACCGGCCGGCTGCTGTCAGTTTAAGGAAATTTTTGATAATTTCTTTTCCGACCTGGGCATAAGCACCCAGTTCATTGATCTTTATCGGTTCCCCCACTTTGTCTGCAAATAAAGTACCCTCGCTGTTTAATACGTATTGCTTCCAACTGCCTCCAACTATTACTTCAAATACTTTTATAGCACTTGTTAGATTGTATTGACCTTCGGCCAGGTAAAGATCTGTGCGATCCAGAAACTTGCCCCCCTGGGGAATAGGCTTGCTTCTTACCGCATCAAAAATATTTCTGAATTGAGATGTGCCCGAAACGGGCCGGCCCTGGTCAGCTACTCCCCGGGCTATATTATGCGCTTCCAAATCCGGGCGTCCGGCCATTTTTGCATTAATGTAGGCAAACCCATACTGTTGGTACCAGGTTGGACTTGGTTTCCATTCTTCATTAAATAATTGTGAAGTTATGGTGAGATTATGCGATTGACCGGCGTTTTCTTGTGTAGTGTAACCTCGTACAAACCAATTTGGTGATCTTATTTCAAGTTTATACTGTGCCATTTTTAATTCCTTCAGCGAATACCGCTGGCTGCCGGTATAAACAGTATTTCCGCTTCCTAAATGGCCGGCCAGTATGACCTCCATTTTTTTTGTCAGCTTATAATGAAGCGCTCCGGAAAATTTAAAATTAAGCGTATTAGGATTTACAACTTCATTTTCTGTATAACCTGTTCTGGATACAGGAATACTTGCAGGCAATGAACTAATATAACTTTGCCAGAAAGGCACCTGAACACCGATAGCATCCAAAACCCTTGTTTTGAGATCTATCGACGTTTCATCTCCATAAACATTTACCCCATCGTAATTGGGATCCGTTTCCCGGGTACCTGGAACAATCGTTCCCTGTGTTCCCAATCGTTTATAATTCCTGTAATCATCAGCCAGCCAGTCCTGGGCTTGTATTAATTCAGAGCCTATCTTAAATGCAAACTTCTCAGAAACCTTTTGCCCCCAGCGCAGGGACCAATTGTAATAGGGTGATATGTTTCTTTCCCGGCTATCCGTGTGCATCATACCGGTTTTTATCTGGAAGGAAAGGCCCTGGTAGCGAAAAGGGTCCTTGCTATTGATTATAAGTGTGCCGTTCATACCACCAGGTCCGTACAATACGGAGGAAGCTCCGGGTAACAATTCCATGCTTTCTACATCAAGCTCCGTTAACCCAATCACACTGCCAAGTGAAAAGTTCAGACCGGGTGCCTGGTTATCCATTCCGTCTACTATCTGGTTAAATCTTGTGCTACCACTACCGCTAAATCCTCTTGTAGTTGGTGTTTTAAAAGTTAATGAAGAAGCCACAACATCTACCCCTTTCAATACACTAACTATATCATAATAAGAGGAGGACGGTGCTAATCGAATGGTGGAGGCACTCACTCTTTCGATAGATACCGGTGATTCTAAAATCCGCTCCGCAAAACGGGAAGCAGACACTACAACCTCTTGTCCCAGGGAGGAGGCAGGTACAAAATCAACTATAGTTTCTACCTCTCCATTGCTGATTGTTACTTCCTGCATTTCATACCCAATGGAGCTAAAAAATAATTGAATCGGAAGTATTTCAACAGAAATTTTAAACTCTCCCTTTTCATCAGTGTATGTACCAATAGAGCTACCTCGGGGTACCACAGAAACGGAAGGCACAGGATTTTTAGTAATACTATTTCGAACTAAACCTGTAATTGTAACAGATTGGGCAAATGCGGACATAGCAATGAGGTTTGCCACCAGCAAAACAAGAAGCATTGAGCGGCAGTTTTTTTTCATAAACAGGCATTTTAGTTTGTAATTGGGAAGTAAAATAAGGATTGTACTGATTATCCTAAAATTTATTTAGCCCGGGACAACAATTCCCCGAAGAACAATTTGTTGAAATCTAAAATAGATCATTTCAGCTTCGTATTTTAAGCCTCCTTAATTTCGACTATGATTCCATTTAACTTTAAAGGACAAACCGGATTTTATAATGGAAAAGTCCGTGATGTTTATTCGATAAACGATCGGATTATTTTGATTGCTTCCGATCGCATTTCCGCATTTGATGTTATACTTCCCAGGCTGATCCCCTTTAAAGGACAAGTGCTCAACCAGATTGCTGCATTCATGCTGAAAGTAACTGAAGATATATGTCCGAATTGGTTAGAAAGCGTACCTGCCCCCAACGCTTCTATTGGTAAAAAATGTGTTCCTTTCAAAATAGAAATGGTCGTTCGTGGTAATTTGACGGGTCATGCCTGGCGAACTTATTCTGAAGGAAAACGGGTATTATGCGGCGCAATAATGCCTGAAGGTTTAAAGGAAAATGACTATTTCCCCTCTCCTCTTATTACCCCTTCAACAAAAGCTGAACAGGGTCATGATGAGGATATTTCCCCTGAGGAAATTATTTCCAAGGGGATAGCAACTGAGAAAGAATGGAATTTACTCAGTGAATATGCTTTACAACTTTTTGACCGTGGGAAACAAATAGCAGCCAGGCAAGGATTAATATTGGTCGATACCAAATATGAGTTTGGGAAAATCGGGAATACCATTTACCTGATGGATGAAATTCATACTCCTGACAGTTCAAGATATTTTTATGCGAATGGTTTTGAAGAAAGTCAACGATCAGGCGAACGTCAAAAACAATTAAGTAAAGAGTTTGTGAGGGAATGGCTGATTGAAAATAATTTTATGGGAAAAGAAGGACAGATAATGCCGGATATGACAGATGATTGGGTGAACACTATTTCAAAAAGATATATAGAATTATATGAAAAAGTTATCGGAGAAACATTTATTCCTCAGCCTTTGACACCAGATCAAACATTTAAAAAAATAACAGAGGCCCTGGATGAATTAAGATAAAAAATGCCCCCGCATTTGTGCGGAGGCATTGGCATGTTTTCATAGTTAAAATATTCTAATAACATAGATTGTCAATCAGGTATTGAGCTTCTCCATAGCTTAACCAATAATCGGTTATTTCTCCGCGTATAATTGTTCCGTCAGACCGGTTATACAAATCCCTGTACCCCCTTCTGCTAAGATCACCATAAATTGTACTGCCTTCATAAGGAGTAAATCCAACTGATGATTTAATAATGGAATATCCGCTGCGGGTTTGTACTACATAAAAAGGACAATAGGAATCGCTGTACACTACTTCTCCCCTTTCCTTACTAAGCCAGTAATTTTCGTCATATCCATAATCCGTACCGCTTTTTGAACATCCGGCCAGCACTACGATTACTAAGATCAGGAAGGAAAATATAGTAATAAATTTTTTCATGATATTTAATTTAACTATCAAATTAATTTGCTTTTGTCTTTACTATTGAGAAGACCGTGCCTCACTCCGGATGGTTGAATTATTGATTGTTAAAATGTATTAAAAACCATAATTTGTGTTGCTATCCTGTTAAATAAAATATATACTAATGTTAACCCTTTCCTTCGTTAATAAAATTAAAAATTGGACCCTGACCATTTCTCTGCCTTTTATCTTATTGCAAGAAAGTAATAAAGAAAATTATCTCATAGTGGGCACCTATACCGGCGCAAAAAGCGAAGGCATTTATGTCTATAAATTCAATAGTGAAAATGGCAGCTACAAGGAAATAAGTCATGTGAAAGCTTCTAATCCGTCTTTTGTTGTTATTTCACCCAATAAAAAATTTGTATACAGTGTTCATGAAAATGGCAAAAATGGTCAGGGTGGAGAAATATCCGCCTTTTCATTTAATAGGGACAATGGAACCCTGACCTTCCTGAACCGGCAGACTACTGGTGGAGATCATCCCTGCTATACAGAAATCGATAAAACAGGTAAGTGGGTTTTTGCCGGCAATTACAGCAGTGGTAGCTTATCAGTTTATCCGGTTAATCCCGATGGCAGCCTTGCTGCTGCCAGTACGCACATAATACATGAAGGCTCGGGGAAAATAAAAGGGAGGCAGGATAACCCCCATGTGCATTGCGTCAGGTTATCACCAGACAACAAATGGCTATACGTTCCCGACCTGGGAACTGACAAAGTAATGATCTATGCTTTTGATGAAAAGACGGGCAAGTTAACACCCGGTACTCGTGCGTTTGCTGCATCAGAACCGGGTGCGGGCCCACGTCATTTCACCATGCATCCCAATAAAAAATTTGCCTATGTAGTAGAAGAACTTTCGGGCCATGTCAGCGCCTACCAATACGTGAATGGCAAACTTAAATTTTTGCAACGAATCAGCACAATACCAGATGGGCAAAGTGGTAACCCAAGTAGTGCAGACATTAATATATCGCCTGATGGTAAATTTCTCTATGCATCCAACCGGGGTGATTTTAATAATCTGGCCATTTATAAACTGGATCCCAAAACCGGACGACTAAGTAGTGTAGGGTTTCAGCCTACACTAGGTAAAACGCCGCGAAATTTCAATGTTGACCCAAGCGGAAAATATTTACTGGCAGCTAATCAGGACAGCAATGAAATAGTGATTTTCAGCAGAAACATGAAAACAGGATTGCTCACGGATACTGGTAAAAGGATTGAAGTTGGAAAACCGGTTTGTATAAGATGGATTGTAGAATAATAAATTGAGGTTAGCTTTCGCAGTCAGTGGTGATTGGAACCTGGCAAACTAACTTTACTTATCGGTGTTTTTTATTTTTATTATTTTATCTCTCGATTTGTTAAAAACATTTCTGCCTTTATCTATTACCTTCCGTAATTCTTTTTGCTGCTCTTCCGGCATATGGATAAAATCAAGGCACTCTTTACTACAGCAATTCTGGAATTTTTCTTTACAATTATCACATTGAATAAATAGCAGGTGACAGGCATCGTTAATACAATTCACATGGGTATCGGCAGGTTGGCCACACTGGTGACATTTAGCAATGACCTCATCTGTGATCCGTTCGCCCAGGCGCTGGTCAAAAACAAAATTCTTTCCATGAAACTTATTAAATAATCCTTTTTCTTTAACCTGATTAGCATAATGGATGATACCGCCTTCTAAATGAAAAACATTCTTAAACCCCTGATGCAGCATAAAGGCAGAGGCTTTTTCGCACCGGATACCGCCCGTACAATACATAATGATATTCCTTTCCTTATCATTTTTCATCATATCCACCGCCATAGGTAATTGGTCGCGGAAAGTATCACTGGGCACCTCTATGGCTTTTTCAAAATGGCCCACTTCAAATTCGTAATGATTACGCATATCCATTACCACCGTTCCGGGATCACAGGTCAGTTCATTAAACTCTTCAGCAGTCACATATCTTCCTTTGTTATTCATATCAAAAGAAGGATCAAGTATGCCATCAGCCACTATCTTATTCCGAACCTTAACATCTAAAACATAAAAAGATTTTCCATCATCATCCACCGCGATATTTAACCGAAGGCCGTTGAGTTCCGTATACGAGTAAAGGAAATTTTTGACACCCTCTAACTGGTTTGCCGGTAAACTTATCTGGGCATTGATACCTTCATGAGCCACATAAATTCTTCCAAGCACTCCAAGTGCTGCAAGGTTTTTGTATAGTGTATTTCGAAATTCGACCGGGTCGTCGATCTTAAAATAACAATAAAAAGAAACTGTTGTGCGGGGTGTAGGATCTTGTTTTATCCGATCTTTCAGCTCCTGCCTGGAGACTCTGTTATGTAAAGCCATGATTGTTTGAAATTTGATCCCGGAGGTCCGGGCAATTTAATTAATTGGTCAGTTGCAGGCTGAACCAAATTTCGCGGCAAAGATATAGAAAAGGAAAAAGTCGATAAAGACCTACCAGAATATTCAATGGCTAAAAATAAATGGGATTACCCTTAAGCAATGTCTTCATGTCATTTTGCTCAAAAAAAGGAATCAGTCAATGTTCTTAAATGGATACAAAAGATAGTTTGAGACCTGGCCTATCAAGCTTTTTTACTTCTTAAAAAACTGCCGCTCATTGCAGCAAAGCCGGCAATTAATGCACCCAGGGTGGCGGTAATAGCGATCAATAAAAGCGGATTATTACCAATACCCAATAATTCGCCGATCCTGAAGGACAGAATATTTTCGTTTTTGATGTTTATCCACCAGGCTAATCCACTCCAAAGGATAAACAAGGAGGCAAATGCGGCCGCAAAGGCTTTCCCCGCTTTTTGATGTACAATTAATGACACGATGAAAGAGGCTATAGCAATTCCCCACCAGGGCAGGTATAACCCAGATATAAATGAAAGCAACACCGTTAACAGGAAGGCAGTGAAAAATTTCATGGTCGCAGTTACGTTTATTTTTAAGATGAACTATTCTTTTATTTCCTGACTATTTCTTTTGCGCTGATTTCCCGGAATCATTACCATCTATTTTTTATCAAACTTCATTGTCCATTTTACCTTTTCATCAATTTCATCTGATTTCTTCATCACCCACAGACTATAATATTTACCCGCTTCCCAGGTTTCAATAAAATTGTCATAATATTTGCTACCAGGATTCCCACTTTGTCCGCCCGGATATACGCCATATGCTTCAGTAATGGTGGAAAGATGAACTACCATACGCCAGCTTGGCCCATTACTATGTGAGGTAGCATTAATAATTTCCTCACCGCCTCCATTAGAAATACCTTGTACAGCAAAGGGGAGTGCATTATTTTTTAATAAGTGATAAACCGTGGTGTTCTTATATGCGGCCCAGGTCAATTTATTTTCTCTTTCTTTTGCCAGTAAAAAGGGTGCAACTGATTTAAAACTGGCCGTTACCATATCCGAAACGGTTTCTACCTGCGGTGTATTGATATTGTCGGCATAAATAAAATTTGAGTCGCGGAGTAAACCATCAATGAGCGTTGACAATTCCGGAAATATGGGATTATTTACTCTGGTAAATTCATCACCCCATATCTTACTTCTCAGGCTATCTATCCAGTTGCTAAATATGGCCGGGCCACTTTCATCCGGGTTGTTCTCCAGGTTCCAGCTCTTAAATATTTGAAATAACCTCTTTTCTTCTTTCGTTAACTTGTTTTCATTTATTTGCTGAAGAAGTAATGGACGGATAATTTCAGCTCTTGTGTTATGATTATCGTTTTGCAGCTTCATCATATCGTCCGGCGTTATTTTGTTCATATCGCTTAGGAGCTTGTTAATACGGTACCCCCTGTACACTGCGTAATCACCGGGAACGTAATAAGGATAAGTAGAATCCGTAGCCCGCTGGTTGGCGCTACTTACAAAGCCTTCTTCAGGATTTATAATATGAGGATTGGCTTCCCGGGATATGATGCCCTGCCATCTATACTCGTCATTTTGCCCGGGCATTACATATACACCTTGTCTTGGCCACCGGAGGGGAACATCCCCTTGTTGCCAGATTGCTATATCTCCTCGTTTGCAGGCGAAAACAATGTTTTGTACCGGGCAGGTAAAGTATTTTATTGCTTCATAATAATCCTCATAATTTTTGGCCCTGTCCAGCCACCACCACATCAGCAATTCATTCGACGGATCATGTGCTTTCCATCTTACTGCTATGGCTTTATTGTCCGAGGATAAATGGGTAAAACTTTTATCATACATCACAGGACCGAAAACAGTATAAGCCACCGTATCATAAAAACTTTTCCCGTTTCTGGTTTTTATTTCCTCAATTCTGATTTTACTTTCTGTCCAATTATCATTATACCAATATTGACTTTTTGAATCATCCTTAAATCGGATTTCATAAAAATCCATTACATCAACACCTCCATTAGTAAAACCAAACGCTATGTTGTCGTTAAAACCGATCACCACACTGGGGATACCAGGAAAAGAAGTACCATAAGCATTATAGGAAGGCGTGGTTATCTGCAGTTCAAACCAAATAGAAGGAACAGTGAGATCGAGATGAGGATCATTGCATAATATAGGAAAACCACTTTGAGTTTTGCTTCCGCTTATGGCCCAATTATTACTACCGGTTCCCGGCGTTGTTTTTTCCGATTGGGTAATATCAATCAAACTTTTTCTGTGGAGATATGCTGAATCATAGTCAAAAGGAACGATAGGTGTAAACGGTGCAGGAGAGTATACCGTCCCCGGAGGAATGATGGGCGCCAGGGAATCCTGGAAATAAGGAAAAAGAATTTTAATTTCTGCGTCGGAAAAAACAGTGAGAAGATTACTGTATTGAAAATCGTTCGAATACGAATACCCGGATAATGTCTTTGTCAGTTGTTTTATAAATAGGGCAGTTTTTAAAGTGCTCCACTTTTCCGGCCAATAATCAAGCAATTTATACTCAACCGGCAATTCACTTTCTGTCATGTTTTCTATGTAGGAATTGATGCCGGCAGTATAGCTACGCACAGCATCCCGGGTTTTTTCATTTTCTTCAATAGCCTGTGCCATATTTTCCGCAGCAAAAGTTAATCCCATGCGACGCTGCTCCCTGTCATAATTAATAGCCTTTTCACCCACTATCTCACTTATTCTTCCTGCTGTAGCCAGCGTTTGAAACTCCATTTGCCATAACCTGAATTTAGCATGCAGATATCCTTGCACGAAATAAGCATCGTCATCATTATTTGCAAAAATGTGGGGTACCAGCCTTTCATCAAAAGATACATTCACTTTATCCTTCACGCCGGTAAACTTAAGATCTTCAGTGAAAGAATGATCAGTTGCTTCTGCATTTTGCCAAAAACCATGCTGCGGACTCAGGAATTTTCCTATCGGCGGTACAACTCCCCATTTCATGTTGCAAGCAACTACAAGGCCGGCTGTAATAATGGTGGAAATGATAAAAGGGATTACTCTCATAATACAGTTAAAAGGAATGAAAGATAAAAAAAGAAATGCCTTTAGAGAAAATGATTTTAGACACTTTACGGTCAGTTAGGTTTATATTTTTCATATGGTCCCCTCCCCTTCCGGTACACTAACCGGTATTAAGGAATTATTTCAAACAACAAAAATTGAGTTTTTTCTTTAGGATTAAAATTATTGTCAGTCACAAAGATCAAACTCCGGCGCTTATTGGAAAGTTGTGGACCAAAGCATACGCCCTCTATATTGAATATAACTTGGTTCAACTTCTTATTTACGTCCATAAGTAATTTTTTTGTCATGGGCTTTTTTGGAGGATTGGTTTTGAGCGATGATACAGAGGCTATGCTTTCGGCCCGGCTTGCATCGGCCAGGTAAATCCGTACATCGGAAGGAAGACGCCCGGTAGAAAAAGCTCTTTCTATAACAAGAAATTTATCCTTACCTGTAGATAAAATATCAGTTACACCATTTATTTTAAAAGCACCCGGCGGATCTGCAGGGAACGGAACGGCAGAAATCTGGTAAGCATATTGTGCTTCTTGCTTTCTTGTTTCCATATTGAATTTTAGAAATCTTACCCAGGCGGTAGAATCGCCAGTGCCTGCTTTCAGACCATCCTCATACAAGGGTTCCTCAATACTTACAAATACATTGCGGTAATTATCTGTAAAATCCAGGCCCTCAAACACACTATTATGACGCGGTCCCTTTTCAGTGGCACTCATTTGAAGATTAGCCGGCAATACAAAACTGTCAATATACCGGCCATTTCGATCCATGATGATTATATCCGGGTTTTGGATTTCATTGTTTCTCACCAGCCGCTGACCTTCCGAACTTCTTACCATTACATCTTTCACAGGATTATATCGCATAGCTTCCAGATCAGCGGAGTAAATACGGTCTTTGGTAATATCCGGATAGGGTAATTTTTGGCTATTTAATATGGTAGTGACATCTGCAAAAATTACACTATCAATTCCCTTCTTGCTGATTAATATCCTGGCTGTATAATATCTCGCAGGATTTTTTACTGAAGGATCATCGCAAATCATATAAAATACATCCCGTGATTTATCATAATCAATTCCTGAAAGTCCTCCTATCGTTGTTCCATTAAATTGAAGATTGTATGGTAAGATATATTCGCTGATGAAGCGTAATTTGCTGACCGGGGTGAAATCATCCCTATTTATTTTTTTTACTGGAGTGCATGCAAACAGGTATAAGATTCCAAAGCAAAAAAAGAAAAAACTATTAATCCGCATTATAATAGGTTTGCGGGCAAAACTACGATTCAGAATTTTGAATTTTACAATATCCTGGTTTCGTAATTGCCTGTAATGCTCCGTTTATTTGGCAAAAAATCAGGGTAAGAATGTCACCAGAATTATTAGCCATACAAGAAATTTTAAGAATAAACAGCAGTCCTGCCGCTAAAGGAGCGCATCAAAAATTTATTCCGGGAATAAGTAAAATATATGGAGTACGCATGCCGGTGATTAATGAACTGGCCAGGAAATACAAAGACAGCAGCATCGACCTTACTGTTGAACTTTGGAAGGCCGGAGCAATGGAAGAAAAAATTCTCGCTGCAAAGTTGCTGGGCAATATGGCAAGGAAAGATCCAAATCTTTCTATTCGAAATTTCCGGTTTTTTGCTAATCATATCGGCAATTGGGCGGTATGTGACGCCTTGGGAATGCAGGGATTAATCTCGATACGTAAAAGTCACCACAAAGAAATATTTGAATTAGCGAAAGAATATAATCGCTCCGAGGATTTCTGGCAGCGTCGTCTCTCTTTGGTACTGGTAGAGTGGTATACCAGGATAAAGAAATTACATCCGCAAATTAAAAAATTGGTTGCCGCATTAGAAATGGATGATGAATACTATGTAAAAAAAGCAATAATATGGATCAATAAGAATTTAGAAAAAGGAAAATAAAACAGGGTTTTATTAAATACAATCAGGGTTTGATGATAGATATTCAATTCTAATTCTTATTATAAAAAAAGCATCCTTCCCTGGACGGCAGGAAGGATGCTGAAGCCTCTGTACTTAAAAATGATCAGGGCAGCAAAATGATTTGCTCCTTATTATTCCATTTCAATAACGCTTTATTATCGCAGTCTCCATTATTCGGGAAAGTATAATTAAGTGAAAATTCGTGGTTTTTAATCTTCATCACCAGTTCCCCTTCACTTACCCAGGCGCAACTAACTTTCTTTATTAGCGCTTCTATTATATTGATGGCAATGACAACACCATTTTTATACGTTGTTTTAGAAAACCCTTCGATGGCATATACATCATCACTAATTTCAGTGGTAGTACTACCTGCAATTTGTTTTACGTATTTCATTTTTTCATAAGTATAGCCACGGCCATTTGGAAAAATTACTTTTCCTCCGGCAACCGATACGGAAAATTTGACTATTCCATTTTCACTCAGATTTGTTATCACCTTGGTGCCTTCAATTTTTACACGCCCAATCTGGAAATCAACCAGGGTCATAGTGACAACACTTCCTGGCCGGCGAACAGGACCTGTAAAATGCAATACGATCTTTCCTTTTCTATATTTACCATCGGGGCAATTATCACCAGCTCCAAAATCAATAGAAACTGTTTTGGGATATGTATTTTCATTAGGTGTTACCGTAATAACGGCTTTGGCTCCTATACGTACCCGCAATCTTGAAAAAGGGAATGGCCGAACACCTTGCCCACGACCTGCACTGATAATTCCTTCTTCATCCGCAGCTGCCATACTGATGTCCTGTAAATCATCATAGCTTGCCTCCGTTTCCATACTTTCGGCAGAATATTCTTCAGCCTGGGCATCAGTCATAGCGGCCTCACCTGCGTTAGTATTTTCCTTTTTACAAGAAAAAAGAAAAATGGCCAGCGATAATGCAAAAGCCGTTAATGTATTCTTGTTAATTGAGTGAATCTTCATAATTATACTTTTTGGTTTACGATTTTTATTAACGTTTATTTGGAGTTGTTAAAATCAATAAAGTTTAATGCTCCTTTGATTATTTTTTTTCCAACACAAAATGAAGGAAATCATAGTTATAATAAAAGCGTATTATCACGAGGTAAATAAACTCATTTTTTTATTGTGCAGCCTGTTTACAGGCATCCTGATCTGGCTTAATTATGAGCATCATCTTGAATATGAACTGGTAAAACAGTCTGTACTTCCATGTGCAGGATTTACAGGTGATCTTTTGATCTATCTCACAGCTTTCTTATTACCCTACCTTCTTTTAATTTCAATAAAGAATAAAATGCCTTCCCCGGCTTCTGGTTTTTGGTTTTGCCTTTTTGGAGCCCCAATACTTTTTGCCCTTAAGGTCAATCTGAATTCCAATATGTTCATTTCTACTGACCGGCATTGGAATGATTACTGGAACGTTATTATCTACTGGCCGGCCAGGCTGATATTGGTTGTGTTCATCCTGATTATTTGCAATATGCTTCTTTATGAACGGAATGCTATGTATGGTCTTTCAGGGAAAAAGATAAATTATACTCCCTATTTTATTTTGTTGTTGATCATGGTGCCTTTAATAGTAGCCGCGTCAACTCAAAACGATTTTTTATCAACTTATCCTAAAATGAAAATGATATTTCCTTTACCCGAAAATTCAGATCCCGGATGGTTTTATAAATTACTTTTCCAACTTTCATATGGCAGTGATTTTTTTACGATCGAAATTTTTTTTCGTGGATTTCTTGTTATCGGTTTTATGAAATGGGTTGGCAAAGATGCTATTTTACCTATGGCATGTTTTTATTGTACTATTCATTTTGGAAAACCTTTGGCTGAATGCATCAGCTCTTACTTCGGAGGCCTTTTACTTGGAATAATCTCTTATCATACCCGTTCTGTTTATGGAGGTCTTCTTGTACACCTGGGTATTGCCTGGCTGATGGAAGCCGGAGGCTACATAGGGAATATGAATAATTAATATTATGATTTTTTTCTGATGATAATATGTATAAATGGCGATGCCGGTCAGTTACTTTCAAGTAAAGACCGGCATCCTGTTACATTTACTACAAGCCTGTAAGCCGGATTCTGTCCCTGCGTCGGTTTAACGAGCAGGCGGTTATCATTTATCTGTCTGCAACATTACTGTTGGGATCAATCTGCCTACCCATCAACTTCGGACGAGCAGTCCTCAAACGTTGACCTATGTGGCATTTCAGCATGCAAGGTTTACCCCCTGTTGATGTCGCCACCATCAGTCGTGAGCTCTTACCTCACGTTTTCACCCTCACCCTTTCATCTTCATTCGAAAATTACGGAGCAGTTATTTTCTGTGGCACTATCTGTTACAAACACCTCGTCAGGCTCAGTGTTTATACCCGGCTCTTAACCGGTGCATTGCTCTGCGCTGTCCGGACTTTCCTCCTTGTTGCCGTGGCAACAACGCGATAACCCGGCTTGTAGCAATTATTTCAAAGAAGGCTACGCAAAGTTAACAAGGCGGCAATACAATCAGAATTATTCTTTGACTGTTCCCTGCAAAGTCAATTTCGATTTACCGCCATCCATACTGTTTTCAATATCAACAGAAATATTCTTATCTGTAAAACGACATACCATTTTTTCGGTATGTGGACTTTCAATATATCGCAGCGTTAGCTCCAGCGTCTGTTTATCACTCCAGCTATAAGATCCGGCTACTTTGAGAGGAGGTAATCCCACATAACCCGCTTTAGCTCCCGCTACCAGGTAAGGACCCCGTTTGGTTGTTTCGCTTAATTGCCATTTTCCTGCGCCAAATGTCAATGGATATGAAATGCTATCTGCTACCATGTTCAGGCTGCAAGTATTATTATTAAAGTTGAATGAAAAACTTTGAAATTCTTTTTCGTTTGGACTGAATGCATAGGTTTTATTAAATAATTTTTCTGCCTTGGAGGGAATTGAATTATTGGATAACGGCAGGGCAAGGGATGAAATTTTTTGCTGCAGCCTGGTTGCCGTGATATTATTGACAGGTAACCGGCTGTTATGCATTCCCGGTAAAAGATACTCCCAAACCAGGTTTATTTCTTCTTGCATATTGGCAGTTTCAGCCGTCATTGCTATAACTACTTCCTGGTCCGGCATTACGATGATAAACTGTCCAAATGCCCCGTCTCCCCTGTAAGCATTATGACGGCAGCGCCACATCTGGTAACAATATCCTTGTTCCCAATCACTGGAATCTCTTTTCTCCTGTGAATAATCCGGATGCTGCAAGATCTTAACGGTGGAAGCTTCCTTTATCCAGCTGGCAGGCAAAAGTTGTTCCCCTTCCCATTTACCATTTTGAAGAAATAACTGGCCGAATTTTGCAAGGTCTTCCGTTTTTATTCTGAGGCCCCACCCACCTGTATTAATGTCCTGCGAATCTACCTCCCAATCCATTCCTTCAATTCCTAACGGATCAAACAACCTGGGCTTTAAATAATCGATCACTTTTTGGCCCGTAAGTTTTTGCACAATTGCCGAAAGCATATAGGTAGCCATTGAATTATATAAAAACCTGCTTCCAGGTTTATGCATTATGGGAAGTGCAAGAAAGGACTTCACCCAATTGCTGTCCCGGCTAACAATTGAACGTGTTGGGTCCGGCTCCTGTCCGACGGACATGCTAAGCAGATCTTTTACGGAAAGTTCTGACAAATTCTCACTTATGGTTGCCGGCTGGTCATCGGGGAAAAATGAAATGACCTTATCATTAACTGTCAGTCGGTTTTCATTGATTGCAAATCCAATGGCAGTAGCCACAAAACTCTTGCTGCACGAATACATGGTATGCTTTAAATCCGGCTCATAGGGCTTCCACCAACCTTCTACAATCACTTTTCCATGGCGGAGCATCATAAAACTATGAAGTTCAGTCTTGCTTTTTTCCGCTGCATTTAAAAAGTTAAGAATCCTTTCAGAAGAAACTCCCTCCTCCTCCGGAAGACTTCGGGGTAGTGAGGCAAACGCCTTTTTTTGTTCAACCGCCAGGAGGGGTTGACTAATCCCCTGTTCCGCATAAAAAGCGAAAACAAGAAATAATATAATTGAATGAATACCGTGTTTCATAAAAATATTTTTTAGCTGAAAATTCTTTTAATTATTATCCCAAAAGCGCAAAAATTAATTCCATTTGGGGCGCCATACAGGCGTTTCATTTCTTTTTGGTTCGCTGGTCAACCGGATCTTTTTCCTGGTTTTTACATGTATCAACCAAACATCATATTGGCTTGGAATTCCACTACTATAAGAAATCCACTGCCCGTCCGGAGACCAGGCAGGGGAATAATCTTCCAATATATCATTCGTAAGATTAACGAGCTCTGAACCATCGGCGTTCATTAGGAATATTTCAAAATTTTTTTCCTCAGCCTGCCCATAAAATGCAATCTTCTTACCATCAGGAGAAAATTTAGCACCTGAATCATACCCTTGCCTGTTCGTTAATCTTCTTTCATTTCCACCAGCAGCATTCATAATAAAAATTTCCCCATTTGCTGCATGTGATTTGTCGCCTTCCTCTTTTATTTGCCGGGTAAATAAGATAGATCTGCCATCTGGTAACCAGGTAAGAACTTCTTCAAAAACTTCGTTAGTTGTCATTCGGATGACATTGTTACCATCAGCATCCATGACATATATCTCCCTGCTTTTATGATCCCTGGTTGATGTAAATACTATTCTTTTTCCATCCGGAGACCATGTTGGTAAATTATCATCATAGGGATGGTTTGAAAGATTAACCTGGTTGGTGCCATCAAAATCCATCCTGTAAATTTCATTGTTCCCATCCGGGTTAGAAAAAAACAAAATAAATTTCCCGTCTGGCGACCAGGATGACCAGAAATCCAATGCCTTATTATTGGTCAGGTTGACTACATTTTTACCATCAGATGTCATAGAATACACTTCAAAATTTCCATCTCTTGTTGTAAGAAAGGATGGAATACCCGGCGGAACGATAGCAATTGCCGGATCAGCAATGTTTTTTGAAATACTTTTACAGCCTGGAAAAAATAATTGAACCGAGCTCATTGCAATGCATAAAAAAATAATTCTTCTTCTATGTTTCATACCATTTCAATTTATAGTAATGACTAGCCGCCCACCAGATTTAAATTATAAAATCAAGGTCTGATACTGAAGTTAAAATCTTTTGATGAAAAACACCAGATTACCAGGATGAAAGCAAATTTCAAGTAGAAGCTGCAAGCTTGGAATATTATATTTCCGCGTGGCGGTCAATATTGAAAAAAAATCTCCGTTGCCCCATAGCCAAATTGAGAATGATATTGGTTCACAAAAGATTTTACTTCTTTTCGCAACCGGAGCATATCATGGATTTCATCCCTCAGTTTTCCGGTGCCTAAACCATGCACGACAATCAACGATGGCTGCAGGTGAGCAAGAGCTAAATCGTAGTATTTTTCAAATGTTCGCAATTGTAAACTCAGGATCTCGTAGTTGCTGAGATTTCGCCAGTCATCCGTTAGCTTTTCCGCATGCAGATCTATTACGCTTCGTGGTGTTTCCAAATGCTGTCTCGCTTCCTTTGCATTATACACTTTATATCCCCGGGCAACCAGGTTACCCAGTTCTAGTTTATCTTCAAAAAGCTTATCCGGGTATTTCTCAAAAAGTTTGTACGAAAAAGTAGCGAGGTTTTTTTCTTTTACTTCTTCAATTTTTGAAAATAACTGCTTCGCCTTTAATTTTAATGAGGATTCATAAAATTCTGATTTTCTCTTATCCGGATGTAGCAATGAAAATTCAAATTCAAAAACAGGATTATCATTTAAGTCAGCAAAAGGGATATCATGCAGATAAAAATCTTCAAAAGGATTGACGAGGTTTTTTAATTCAAATTCAGTTTCTGCAAAAAATACAAGTTTGTATTTAAACTGATACGCCGTTTCTGTACGGTTGATAAGATGAACTTTTAATTCTTTCACTACTATATCACCAAACTCGTCAGTGTCCATCACCGGTAAAAAAGTTAGCCAAACGCCATCCACCACCTTTTCCGCTACAGGTGATTTTTCTTTCTTTATATCATCGATATACTTTTTTTGCTTTGGAGTAGTTACTATCTTCTTTTGTGAAAAATTTCTGAAATAAGGAAAATCGATCTGGTCCATATAAACGGGAAACCGGACACCACTGACCTCTACCATCACCATTTTTTCATTTATAAAATCAACGATTTTCCCTTCTTCATTTGAATGCAATAGCAGCACGATATCACCCAGTTGATATTTCATGCGGCAAAGATAACAAGTGTATGCTGGCAGCTGGCTAATCGTTTAATGAACTTGAATAAGTATTATTATCCTCCCCGTCAATGATAGCCAGGAGCTTGCTGGTACAAATCGCAATGATTGTATTTAATTTACATTACCCGGCTGTTTTGATAATTTACTGTGGTGATAACCGTACAGGAAATAAATCACCAGGCCCAGTACAAGCCAAATAAGAAACCGAAACCAATTGGTATGACTTTCCTGGGCCATCAAATAAAAGCAACTAAGCATACCTAAAACCGGGATCAGCGAAAAGTTTTTAAGATAAGAATATACGGAGACGACCATAGCGGTTACAAAAAATCCAATCATGGGCAAGGTTTCTATTTTTTTAAACAGACCCGGGAAATAGCCAGGGGAGTTAATGCCTATAAAGATCATAATGGCTGCCAGAGATACAGGTACAATATATTTACCTGAAATAAAAGGGACTTTAAAGCTTTTTTGAGGTTGGGCCGGCCGATTTTGCAACACCAACACGCCAGCACAAACCAATACGAAGGCAAATAAGGTCCCGATACTTGTTAGGGCTATTACCACATCCAGGTTCAGAAAAAGTGCCGGGATAGCCACTGCAAATCCCGTTAAAACTGTAGAAAATGAAGGAGTGCCAAAACGAGGATGAATACGGGAAAATATTTTAGGAAGTAAGCCATCACGGCTCATACTCATCCAAATTCTTGGTTGCCCTAATTGAAATACAAGTAATACACTGGCTGTAGCAAATACAGCACTCACGGCTACGATGCCGGCAATCCATTTCAGTCCCTTCGCATCGAATACCATGGCCAGGGGATCACCAACATTGAGTAATTTATAATTGACCATGCCGGTTAAAACCAAAGCAAGCAAAACATACAGAATTGTACAAATGATAAGGGAATAGAGCATCCCTCTCGGCAAATCTCTCTGCGGGTTCTTACATTCCTCTGCCGTAGTAGATATGGCATCAAAACCGATATAGGCAAAAAATACGGCGGATACGCCCTTCAAAATCCCTTCCATTCCATTAGGAGAAAACGGAGACCAGTTGTCCGGATTTACATAGAACCCTCCCACTACAATAACGAGAAATACAACGGCCAGTTTAAGACCCACCAGGAAATTACTCGCATTTCTTGATTCCCGGATTCCTCTGAATACAATTATTGTTATGATCAAAACAATTACCAGAGCAGGCAAATCCATGATGAGATTCAACCCCAATAATTGTGGAGACCCTATCCATGCATTGTACTTCGAAATAAGATTGGCATCCAAATTTTGCAACAACTCTCCACCAGCAATAGAAGCGGATATTTCTTTAAACCCGGAATGAGCTGATGAATAGTCCATCGTAAGCCAATCGGGAATATGCAAATTAAACCCGTCCATCAACCGTGTAAAGTAATCGCTCCATGAAATGGCAACGGCAATATTTCCGATGGCATATTCCATAAGAAGATCCCAGCCGATGATCCAGGCAAAAATTTCACCAAAGGCGACATAGGAGTAGGTATATGCGCTTCCAGAAACAGGAACCGTAGAAGCAAATTCTGCATAACATAAAGCAGCAAACCCGCAGGCAACCGCCGTGAATACATATAGAAAGACGATACCCGGCCCTCCATCATAAGAAGCTTTTCCTATACTACTAAATACTCCGGCTCCTATAACGGCCGCTATACCTAATGCTGTCAGGTCTTTTACACCCAACACTTTTTTCAAGCCGGCTCCATGTCCGTCCCCCAGGCCTTGCTCTGCATCACGCAGTATAGAAGGAATAGTTTTTTTTCGAAACAAAGAATGTGGCATTCCTTTTAAATTTAAAGGCTTAAAATAGGACGAAAAATAAAGGGGATCCTTAATCTTCTTCAAACGAAAATAACATTAGTGTTCCCTCCGAACCAGGAATAACGCAAGTTGCTTTAACGGTTCCTTTCGCACAGATAATACAGCTATATCCTCCAGGTGATTAAATGCCTGGTCCAGAAACTGGTTTTTTAATTGCAACGCCCAATCATCTACTTTGCAATCCCTGAACAACTGCAATACCTTTTGCACTTTATCAGCTTCATTTGATTTTATTAGTTCTTTCAAGTCCTTTTGCTGAGAGGCAGAAGCAGACTCCAATGCATGAATAATCAGGAAAGTCTTTTTATTCGATAAAATATCTCCCCCTACTTGTTTACCAAACTTTTCCGGATCGCCAAATGCATCCAGGTAATCATCTTGCACCTGGAATGCCAAACCCAGCTTACGCCCAAATTCATACAACAGATTTTGATTTCTTTCCCCAGCTCCGCCCAGAACGGCGCCCATTTTTAAACTGGCAGCCAGAAGAACAGAGGTTTTAAGGTCTATCATTCTAAGATATTCCTCATGGCCCACACTTTCTCTTTTTTCAAAATCCATATCCATTTGCTGACCTTCACATACTTCCCTTGCCGATTTATTAAAAATTGTCAGCACCTGGTGAAGAAACATTGTATGCACTTTATTGAGATGTTCGTAGGCTGCTACCTGCATTACATCACCTGCAAGAATTGCTGTATTCTCGTTATATTTTTTATGGACTGTTTCCATACCCCTTCTCAATGGGGCTTTGTCCATAATATCATCGTGTATTAAAGTAAAATTGTGAAACAACTCAATTGCTGTGGCCACATTCCATGCATCTGGTTTTATATCATCAAAAAGTTCATTACCCATTAAACTGAGAACAGGGCGGATTCTTTTACCACCCATTTTTAGAAAATATTCACTGGCTGCATACAGTGTTGCGGGTTCTGCCGGAAAACGACGCAGGTTAAAATATTCAGCAAATTGGTCGGAGAGTTGTTCAAATGAATGCATGAACTTAATAATGAAAATGAATTATCGTTTCTTTTTACTTTTAGGTTTTTCCTCCCCTTCCACACCTGTGATTACCGGATCGCTTACCGGCACCCATTCATAATCCAATTGACGCTTTATCAAATTAGCAGCCGCTACTTTTATTCTCACTTTATCACCCATACGGAACTTTCTGCCGCTGCGCATGCCTACCAGGCTGTAATCAGATTCAAAATGCCTGAACTCATCATATTCCAGTAAACTATTTACACTAACCAAACCCTCGCACTTATGATCTATTGTTTCAACCCAAAAGCCAAAACTGGCCACACCGCTTATTACACCATCAAAATCTTCGCCCAGGTAATTTCTCATAAACTGAACCTGTTTGTATTTATTGGCCGCTCTTTCAGATTCCATGGCTGCCCGTTCCCTTTCACTGCAATGCTTACATTTTTCTTCCAGCTTTTTGTCAACTATAAATTTATCTTCCAAAGTTTCCTGGAGAATGCGATGCACCATTACATCAGGATATCGCCGTATGGGAGAAGTAAAATGGCAATAATATTCAAATCCCAAACCATAGTGACCAACATTTTCTATAGTATATTTTGCTTTGGCCATTGTTCTTATTCCCAATTGTTCCAATACATGCTGTTCTGGTTTTCCGTGAGCATCTTTGAGCAATTGGTTAAAGGAAGTCGCTATAGCTTCTGGAGTTGATGAATCAAATTTGTGTCCGAACTTATTGGCGAAAGCAATAAACGGGAGTAATTTTTCCTCATCGGGAGTATCGTGTATCCTGTAAGGGAATGGCAAAGGTTTTCCTTTTACTTTTATTTTGGAAATATTCTCCGCAACATAGCGGTTAGCCAGCAGCATAAATTCTTCCACCAGTTGATGCGACTCTTTACTTTCCTTGATCATAATGCCAACCGGATCTCCTTTTTCATCCAGTTTAAACCTTACTTCCTGCGAAGAAAAATTGATAGCCCCTTTATTAAATCTTCTCTTCCGCATTTTCTGCGCCAGTTCATTTAACAACAGAATTTCTTCTGCATGATCACCCATCTTTGTTTCAATTATATCCTGTGCTTCTTCATAGGTAAACCGCCGGTTTGAATGAATCACTGTTTTTCCTAACCAGAATTGTTTTACTTCTGCTTTTGAAGTAATGTGAAAGATAGCAGAAAAGGTAAGCTTATCTTCATTGGGTCTTAAGGAACAGAGCACATTTGAAATATGCTCCGGCAACATAGGATTAACACGATCTGGCAAATAAACAGATGTTGCTTTTTGATAGGCTGCTTTATCCAAAGGATTCTCCGTTTCTACATAATGACTAACGTCAGCTATATGCACGCCAATCTCATACAAATCGTCTTTTAAATTTTTTACCGAGATAGCATCATCAAAATCTTTTGCATCAACAGGATCGATGGTGAATGTAAGAACGTCACGAACATCTTTTCGCTTTTTGATTTCTTCGTGGCCGATGGAGTCGGGAATTCTTGCAGCTACCTCGAGTGCATCATCAGGAAACTCAAGCGGAAAGCCATTTTCCAACAAGATCTCCTTCATGGCTGCATCATTGGTGTTTTCAGCATCCAAAATGGAGACAACCTCACCAATTGGACGCTTATCCCCCTTTTCCCATTTCACAAGTCTTACCACTACCCTGTCTTTATCTTTTGCACCATTAATTGACCCATATGGAATAAACAGGTCTGGCATCGGTTTATCTGTATCCATTACAAAAAAAGCATAGTCTGTATTCATTTGCAAGTGCCCGATAAATTCAGTCCGCTTTCTTTCCAGCACATCAATTACCTCTCCCTGCATGCGGCGCCCGTAGCCATTTTTAATACGAACTCTCACGGTATCTCCATGCATGGCCGTATTAAAATCAGAGGGCCGGATCAGTATATCTGTTTCCTGCTCAGGAACAATAACAAATCCCATACCCGAGCGGGTAATATCCAATCTTCCTTTTGCAGTTTTGCCAACAACATCTGAATTTCGTTTTTGCTTTTTTTTTCCCGTATTGCCTTTACCCATAAATTAATTTTTCATTTGCTGTATTAGTTGCCGTTATAAAACCGGTAACCAGTTTGCTGAACCGGTTTTCTTCATTAAATAAAAAATGATGCCGAACCGGAATTACGTACACCGGCCAGTCCTCAATTTCGCTTTTGAATTTTTCTAAACGTACTGCATCTTTTTCAGTTGTAAGAATAATTTTATCAGCCGAAAGGATACCAAAAAAATTTTTCCTGATCTCTTTTAAGTCTTCAATTGAAAATATCCGGTGATCCTGAAATTGCAAAAGGTGGTAAGCTTTGCAATTTTCGGTAAGCATCGCTTCCAGGGATCGTGGATTAGCTATGCCGGAAATCAGAAGAATCTCCAGTTTTTCTGACAAAGAAAAATTTTCCCTTGTAAATATGTGGTAAGGTTTCCCATATTTAAAAGAAGTAAAAAATATAAATTGACCAGGTTGAAGATTGATTTCTTTTATTATTTTTTGCTTTTCCCTTTCGCTAAGATCCGGCTGGCATTTTGTAACCACTATTATCTGCGCTCTTTTGTATTCAGATTTCAGATCACGGAGGTCGCCCGTGGGTAAATAAAAATCCCGGGTAAATAAATTACTATAATCAGTAAGTAAAATATTCATACCCGCCTTAATGGAGCGGTGCTGAAAGGCATCGTCAAGAATGATGACTTCCGTTTCCGGCCGGTCGTGCAACAACATGGGAATGGCATACAATCTTTCTTCACCTACTGCTACGGGCACATCAGGAAATTTGTTATGAAACAGCATGGGCTCATCACCTATATCCAGGGCATCGGAATTTTTGTTGGCAAGTGTGTATCCCTTTGTCCTCCTCTTATACCCGCGGCTAAGCGTTGCTACCTTAAATTGCTCTTTAAGCAAACCGACAAGATATTCTACCATGGGGGACTTTCCGGTACCGCCTACAGAGAGATTACCTACACATATCAGAGGGAATGCAAAGGACGTGCTGCGAAGGATTTTCTTATTGTAGAGCCAGTTGCGAATGGCTATCAGCAGCCAATATATCAACGCAAATGGCAACAAAAAGATGCGAAAAGATTTGAGAAAAAAATTAAAAAACATATGTGTTCTGCGGAGTGATACAAAGGTCTAAAGGTAGGTCAAATTCGTGGAGCCCCTCTATTGCTTCAAGGGGCTCAAAATAACTAAAGCCCACCTTAATACAATCAGGTCTGCAATGGGCCAGCCATTTATCATAGAACCCTTTACCATATCCTACCCGGTAACCTTTTTTGTCAAAAGAAAGCAAAGGGACAAAAACCATATCCATCTCCGCGGCCGGCAAAAAATGCTGACTCTGCGGCTGGAAGATATTTAATTCTGTTTTGATAAAAGCTGTATCAATTTCAGTAATAGCAGCAAGCATGGTGCTATTGACAAAGTCTGAAACCGGGTAGCATACTTTCATTTCAGGATTTCTGAATTTTAGAAAGTCTGTAAATAAATGAGTATCCGGTTCATTGTTTTCTTCAATTGGCCAGTATGTGAACAACGCATTAATAAAAGGCAGTTCTGCTGATTGAAACTGAATTAGCAACAGATCGTTCAGCTTTGTCTTTTCATTTTCCGCAAGTGCCAGTCTTTTTTCTTTGTAAAGTTTTCTTGCCTCGTGTTTTTGCATAAGACCCGTTTTGTCGTTGATATTCCATTAACCAGGAAGCATTTCATTTCTTGATTTTATGAGAAATCACATATCCCTGTTTACAAAAATTGAAAAAATTGTTGTGCCGTAATTTTTTTCCATTTGATAATTTGGGTGGCCCTTATAGTCATTTCTGGGGGTATGTTCCAGCACAAACCAACCACCCTGGTTAAGCAATTGTTTTTCAAAAATGAGCGGTGGCAAATCATCAATGGTTGTTAAAGCATAAGGTGGCCCTGCAAAAATAAAATCAAACTTTTCACCACATTGAAGAATGAATTTAAAAACATCCATTTTCAACACTTTTATTTTTTCAATCCTTAATTGTGCACTCGTCTTCTTTATAAATTCATGCATTACATGGTCCTTTTCTACAATGGTCAGATCAGTTGCTCCCCTGGAGGCCAGTTCATAGCTGATGCTGCCTGTACCACCGAAGAGGTCAAGTGTTTTTAGGTCTTCGATAATAAGTGCATGTTGTAATACATTAAAAAGCCCTTCCTTCGCAATGTCAGTGGTAGGCCTTGTGTAAGGCATTTTGGAGGGCGGATTAAATTTGCGTCCGCCATGTTCTCCACCTACAATACGCATTTGGCTAAATCATTAAGAGAAGTAAAAAAATTTGATGGATACCGTTGCTCTTCATCGGCCGAAATTTTCCATTCGGCCATCCGAAATTGAACATGTAAAAAATATTGCCGTAGCTCTGCGTAAAGAGAAGAATCTTTATCAATGAGCCCTGACAGATATATACGTACTGTTTCCTGGGAAAGGGAAAATTGTCTGCAGGTGTCCAGTAAATAATAAATAAAATCTGCCGGAGTAGAATAGGGAAAGGTTTGAGTGAGTAACAATTTATTCCCCCGCGTTACAACGAATGAAAAATCATCGGAACGAAAATCTGCTGCAATGGATCCCTCAAAATCGGTTAATACAATATTTTTTATTCCAATGGTATACGTATGCCAGTAATTGCTGGTGGGAAATTGCTGGTAAGTCCAGTCGTACACCTCTTTGGGAACAGCGTAAACATTGTGCATTTGCCATCCGGATACAGGTTCGTTAACTACAGCATCTTTACCACTTATCCCAAACATAGTCTGCAGCATTAGCTTTGCTTCATCCTGTTTATACTGGCTTAGCGGAATCATGACGCTCTGCGGATAATCATAACAAATAAAAATATTATGGTATGACAAGCGAAGTTCCGGATGCTTCCAATAAATATCCTTCAAAGCTTCCTCTTCAATTTCTGTATTTGTGTACCAGGATAACTTATACAATTCTGAAGCATTTTCAGAAGTAATGGCAAAGCCAAAATGTCTTTCTCCAATTCTGATGGCCAAAACCTGGTTTGTTGAATCAATATTTTTATTTGATATGATATGATATACCTGTTTCACTTGCTACTTTTATTACCTGCAATAATATGCAAAATTTGTTATTGTGAGTTTGACCGGTTTTATTATTAAATAGGCATTATCGTCAAAATTTTTATTGTAAACAAATTGGAGCAATTAGAAAGTACTATTAATTCAATCCTACGTTTTTAATGCTAAAGTATTTGACACCTACTGTAGCTACTTGGGCTGGTAATCTATAACGTACCTTCTGGTGATTGCATTTATTTCAATTATTAGTGGAATATGACTGTGTTGTGTTTCAAATCCATTATTTATCCGGGATTCAAAAACTAATACTCGGCTTTATACATTACAGTTGCACTTCCCGAAAATTTATCTATCGGAGGATTTAATTTCTCAACCGAAACGATTATTTCTTTAACCTGTGTAAATTTTTGATGAACAGCAAGTGCAATTCCCTGAACAATGGTTTCCAACAAATCAACAGGTTGTTGCATAACTGAATTCATGATAGAAAAAAGGGCACTGTAATCGATCGTATCATCCAGGGAAACTATCGTTCCGCTTTTTGGCAAATAGGTAACTTGCATATTTACCACAAAATCATTCCCCTTCTGCCTTTCTTCGGGATGAACCCCATGAAAAGCCCGGAATCTTACATTGTTGAGCGATATGGAAAGAAGATTTGCCAAGAGGAAAATTTTAAATTTTGTAATTATTTTCTATTGCTGAATTTATCTTTTATAATGGTAAGCTAATGAATTCCTTTAGCTCCCAAATAACGTTCCGCATCCAACGCTGCCATACATCCGCTACCTGCCGCGGTTACTGCTTGCCGGTAAATTTTGTCCTGAACATCCCCCGAAGCAAAGACCCCGTCGATATTAGTTTTGGATGTACCGGGAATTGTTTTAATATAGCCGGCTTCATCCATATCCAGAAACTCCTTGAAAATATCAGAGTTGGGTTGATGCCCGATAGCAACAAAAAAGCCATTCACCTGTATTTCTTTCGTTTCTCCAGTTTTATTATTTCTTATCCGCACACCACTCACCGTTTTTTCTCCTAAAATCTCTTCCGTTTCCGTATTCCAATATACCTGGATGTTGGGTGTATTTAAAACCCTATCCTGCATTACTTTGCTAGCTTTCATTTCGCTTTTCCTTATAAACATATGGACCCGGGTACACAACTTAGAAAGATACAATGCTTCCTCAGCTGCGGTATCCCCGGCCCCAACAATTGCTACCTCTTTTCCCCGGAAAAAAAATCCATCACAAACAGCACAGGCACTTACTCCAAAACCATTCAAACGTTGCTCACTTTCAAGTCCTAACCATTTAGCGGATGCACCGGTTGATATAATGACAGAGTCCGCTTCGATCCATTTTTCTTCATCTATTTCCACTTTTAAGGGAACACCTATAAAATCAACCTTTGTGGCTATGCCATACCGTATATCTGTACCCATTCGTTTTGCCTGTTTTTCAAAATCAACCATCATTTCGGGTCCCTGTATACCGTCAGCATACCCTGGATAATTTTCAACCTCTGTTGTAATGGTTAACTGGCCACCTGGCTGCAGGCCCTGGTATAATACAGGCTTCATATTTGCTCTCGCAGCATAGATCGCAGCAGTATATCCTGCAGGTCCTGATCCGATTATTAAACAATGTACTTTTTCACTTTCTTTGGAGGTTCCCATTCGTTAATTCAATTTAAGTCGTCAAAAATAGCTGCAAACCCATAATAAAAATGTCGCTTACCTGCAGTCTGCATATGCTGTGCAAAATAAGATGATTAATTAACAAGTTGGGAACATGATAAGTTTTGTCCAGGTTTTAAAATATTCCTCCCTAATAGTTAGTTAATTGGACTGACCATAAAATCAAAACAGCCCCGGACTATTCCGGAGCTGTTATTATCAATGAAATTAAAGCTGTTTTCTAAATACTAATTTTTTAACCCAGATAAGCTTTTAGTGCACTGCTATACCTTGCTTTTTGCAAGCGCTTAATAGCTCTTTCCTTAATCTGGCGAATCCGTTCCTTTGTGAGATCATATTTTTGTCCGATCTGCTCAATAGTAACTCCCTGTTCACCATCCAATCCAAAATAGGCATTTACAATTTCCGCTTCCCGTGGGCTGAGTGATTTCAAAACACGGCGAATCTCATTTCTCAATGAATCCTTCATGACGTCATCATCTGTGTCATCTCCACCCTGAAGTAAATCGCCCATAGCTACGTCTTCGGCTTCATGCACGGGTGCATCTAAAGAAGTATGCCTCGTATTACTCTGGAAAATATTGTTGATTTCTGTTTCGCTCATTTCCAGTAATTCCGCCAATTCTTCCGTTGATGGCTCCCTTTCATGCTCTTGTTCAAATGCCATATAAGCTTTATTGGCCTTATTATAGGTTCCAATTTTATTTTGTGGCAAACGAACCAACCTTCCTTGCTCAGCCAATGCTTGTAAAATAGATTGACGAATCCACCAAACAGCATATGAAATGAATTTAAATCCCTTGGTTTCATCAAAACGCTGTGCGGCTTTAATTAATCCAAGATTACCTTCATTAATAAGGTCACTTAAAGACAAGCCCTGATGCTGGTATTGCTTGGCTACTGAAACTACGAACCTAAGATTTGCCTGCACCAGTTTATCAAGTGCTTTCTGATCCCCCATTTTAATGCGCTGTGCCAGAGTCGTTTCTTCTTCAGGTGTGATCATGGAGATTTTCGAAATCTCTTGAAGGTATTTTTCTACCGCCTGGGAGTCCCGGTTCGTAATCTGGGTAGCAATTTTGAGCTGCCTCATAATAATTTAAGCTGTTTAGTGATTAAACAAAAGATTTCTATTCCTGGTTTAGAGAATATTGTAAAATACAGTTAAAGAAGGAGTCCGGGTATGCGTACAAAGGTACATCGCAACGGTCAAATCTCATAGCGCTTGTGCATAATTACTCACAACTCAATTCTAGGCAAACGTTTTCTGGATTTATACAAAAAACATGGAAAGCATGCTGGACGGTGATTTCCAATTTTTTTTCTATACGAAAATAAATATAAAATGTTTGAATTTACAAAGGATCAGGTTGTGGATTTCATAGTGGATGGACGTCTTTTTAAACAGATCCATAATATTAACCCAGTAAGGAAAAGTAATGAGGAAATCACCTCAGCCTGTGTAGGCTGCATTCCAAAAATGTTGATCCTTGTGTTTACTCTTATTTTTTCAATAAAAAATCGCTCAAGGCCATTTAACATCAGATATAAAGCAAAAAGAGTTCCCGGAGTTTTAAGCTTTTTCCGAAAAGACCAGATCAACCCAAATAATAATAGGGAAATGATTATTTCATAAAAAGAGGTTGGATAAACCGGAGGATTCAATTCATTGCAATACTTGCCTACACAACCAGGTATAGGTACACCTGCCTCATTTACATTATTTGGATAATTATAAGCCCATATCCAATCAGGTAGCCAATTAAAGGGCTTAGGTTTTGTATTTACTATTCCCCAATCCCCATCCCCGGATACCTGGCAACCAATCCGGCCAAGACCATAAGCCAGCATCAATGTAGGTGCAGCAGCATCATTCAGATGCCAAAGGCCTATATGATGCTTTTTTGCATAAACCCATATTGCAATTGAAGCACAGATAAGACCACCATAATAAGTAAGTCCTGAAGGTGAGAGCAAATAGGAAGAAGGTTGGGTTAGAAAATCAGACCAATTTTCAAATATGTCAAATAATTTTGCACCTAACAGTCCAAAAATAAGCGCCAGCATGGTTATTTCTCCCACCCTGTCATGTGGCCAGATTCTGATGGATCGTTTTTCAGGTTTAGGTAGTTTCTGCTTATTTTTCTCATACCATTTAAGGCCAGCGAACACCAGACCTAAAATAATTCCGGCCGGCCAGCTACCGGCAGTGGAAAAAATAAAGGCCTGTGGGTCTTCAGTTGCTGCGGTATTCATTATGAACAAGGCAATAATCTTGAATCCTAGCAAAAAACCCAACAAAAAATTCAACAATAATTCACCAGCTGTTGCTGGCTGTCCAACCATTACCTGGACTTCTTCGGGATGTAAAAATCCTTCACTACTCTTACGCTTTAGTTCAGCTGCCAGAACAATTGCTGATAAGATAAAAGCAATAGCAACAAAGAATCCGAATGAATTAATAAACCGGAGAAAGGCCCACTCTACATCAAAAAGGTCTTTAAAGGCAAAATAAAGATTGGGATACATCAGGCAGTGGTTAAATATTTAAAACGGGCGAATATACTATGGAAAAATAAGCTTCTATAAAAAAATAACAGCTTCCCTGTTTACCAGGAAAGCTATTATTCTAATATTTTTAGGAATTTTTTAACTGCAATGTTCTTCGAAGGCGCCAATAAGATTATTGGCTATTACCTGGGCAGATCTGCCTTCAATCTGGTGTCTTTCTATAAAATGTACTAGTTGTCCATTTTTAAATAAAGCAATAGCCGGAGAAGATGGAGGGTAAGGTAATAAATGCTGGCGGAGTGAATTAACCGCTTCAATATCAAAACCCGCAAAACTGGTAGCAATATAATCAGGCTTTTCTTTTGCATTAGCAATAGCCATCAATACTCCCGGGCGGGCTGATCCTGCTGAACACCCACAAACTGAATTTATCATTATTAAGGTAGTGCCGTTTCTGGCTAATTGCTCATCCACATCAGCTGCAGTCAACAATTCTGAAAAACCGTTGTCAGTTAATTCCTCTTTCATGGGAATAACTATTTCTTCTGGATACATAAGTGTTTTTTATTTAAATAAGGAACGCAAATGTAGATAAAAGGTTTATCAGGACCTCCAAACCAGCAAAAATGACAGTCTCCTTTCTATATATATGCTAAAATGTCGGACCTAAATTTAAAAAGTGCTATTCTTGACACTATTCAATTCATATTATCGTAATGGTACATCATTTGAAAATTGAATATAAAACAAACACGAAATATTATGACACACGTAAAATTTAATCGTAAACCATTTGAGGGATCCTTTAACAATTTAATTGATGACCTTTTTAATGAGCTGCCCGTCTTACCTAAGAATGATTGTTGGGTTGGAATGGTACCCGTAAACATTAAAGAAATGGATAAAAACTTCATTATTGAGGTGATTGCACCGGGATTTGATAAATCAGAATTTAATATTAGCCTGGACCAGCAATTATTAACCATTTCTGCTGAAAAGAAAAACAAGGTGAAAGAAGATCAGGAAAATATAGGAACAGAAAAACAAATCCGGAAAGAGTATAGTTTCCGTACGTTCAAGAGAAGCTTTACCCTTGATGATAAAACTGATGGAACAAATATCGATGCAAAATATGTTAATGGAATTTTAACATTAAACCTTCCCAGGAAGGAAGAAGTCAAACCATCAATTAAGGAAATAACAATACAATAAGGCATAACGGAAAAAAAATTTAAGAATTTTCTCATAAGCAGTTGGTTTTGGTTTAAACCCCGTCGTTTCTACGAAGGGGTTTCTTTATTGATAAACAATATTCTTCTTCCCGGAAATACAACCAAATGTTTTAGATTTGCCTCTTTTAGCTGAACGCCAACAAATTTTTTGGAATGAGGAAATTTTGGTTTTATCTTTTTCTGAGTACCCTTCTTTCTAATCGAGCTTTTACCCAGGTTATTGACACTGTTCCCACCATTTTGCCACCTGCCATAGTAGATACTCCTTTACGAATTACTAATCTTAGCCCCTACTTTAGCGTACAGGTAGATTCCACACTTACCTACCAGTTATTGATTAATAAGGACGAAAATAAATATTATTGGTTTCTTAGAAATTCTCCTTTGGGAATGAAAATTGGTAAAAACGGACTGCTTACTTTTAAGGCAGAAAAGTCTTTTTTTCTTTCCGGGAAATTAAAATATGATCATGAATATTTAATCAGACTGGGGGTTCAAAACTTGTCTGATCCTGCCGACAAAATAGACACCAGCATCACATTGGTTTTTTATAATACAGAAATTTTACAGCCCAAAATTAAATTTACCGTTTCCAATACATTATTTGTAGAAGAAGGGAAACCGGTGGATTTTAGCGTGGGATGTGAGGCGGGGAATTTCCCGATAGAAGAAATTCTCTTTAGCAGTAATATACCCATCAGCGATTATAAACTGGTTAAACATTGTGATGATGTATTTTCCTGGACCCCTCCTTATGACTTTGTTTCGGAAAATGATCCCGGTAAAGAAAAACCAGTCTCACTGCGTTTCATAGGCACCACCAAGTTTAAAGTAAGAGACACTGCCATTGTAAAGTTAATAGTCAAAGATGCCCTAAATTATCCTTTTGCGCTTCAGGAATACGGAGCCGTTACCAGTTCCATCAGGTATTATGTTTTGCAATTGCAATATGTATTTTTCCAGTTAGATAAGGAGATCAGGGGAACCAAAAGAGCCCGTACAGGATTTGATCTTACAGCAGCCAGTTCTGCACTAACCGGTACTATTTTAAATACATCCTCTAATAGATCTTCTCAAAATACCGGAAAAGTTTTACCAAGTGTTGGAGTAGCGTTAACACCCATTAAAGAAGCCACTGCTCCAAACAAATCGGTTGAACAAAACCAGGCTTCCGTGGTCCGGTCGGCAATCAAAAGACTAAATTATATGTTGCATGATAACATTGTAATTGGTGAAAAGGATCCCGATATATCAAGGAAGACCACAAAACTTCGCGAAGAACTAAGACAGGTTCAGGTACAATTGGTCGATATTCCTGTTGAAATTCCTACCGACATGACAGAGAAAAAATTGAATGACTATTTTAATAGTCCTAAAGTAAACCGGAAATACAGGCTAAAGAAAAGGTCCTGAACTTAAAATAAAATTTAATTTTATTTGAGACCGGAACCACATTCATTTTTGCGGCGGGTATCTATCAGGTATTGGATCTTCCAATTCTCTTCAAACCTCACCAGTTGAAACGAATTGACCCCACAATGACTAAATAATCCATTGAAATAAAAATTGTATGGCGTCCAAACTATTGCTAAAGGGCCATCAATCTTTATTGATTCAAACCGGATACGTTCATCCGCAGAATCCTTTTTTAACTGGCTGACAAAGGCAGCAAAATTCTGAACATTTTCAGTTTTTACAATGATTTTGCCATTCTTATCCCGGATAATAGTTTGCATTACTGCACTGTCAGAAAATACAGATCTAAAAAGAGATGGATCTGCATTTT
>JBGTNK010000013.1:0-7050 GCA_041743125.1 Chitinophagaceae bacterium | reverse complement strand
CAGGATAAAACCCGGTCGCTGGCCATTGGTATACATATGACGGGGCTGTATATGGGCCAGGCACTGGGCGGTTTTGGAGCTACCATTGCTGCCTCGTTTTCATGGCATACTACCTTTCATTCTTTTGGAATCATTGGTATTGTTTATTCATTCATCCTGGTTTTATTCTTAAAGGAAAAAAGGAATGATGAAATAAAAGATTTACCAGCTGCGTCACCGCTAAAACAAAAATCACCGCTCTTTAAGGGACTGGCAATTTTATTTACCAATATATCATTTTGGGTGATCCTTTTTTATTTTGCCATACCCAGCCTGCCGGGGTGGGGAGTCAAGAACTGGTTGCCTACACTTTTTTCAGAGAATTTAAACATTGATATGGCAAGGGCCGGACCGTTATCAACGATTACCATTGCTGCTTCTTCTTTTTTGGGTGTGATTTTTGGCGGAATATTATCCGATAAATGGGTACAGAAAAATCTTCGGGGAAGAATATATACCGGCGCCATCGGTCTTTCTTTAACTATCCCTGCGCTGTTATTTATAGGTTATGGGCATACTCTTTTTCATGTGGTCGGTGCGGCATTTTGTTTTGGTTTTGGCTACGGTATGTTTGATGCGAACAATATGCCGATACTTTGCCAGTTCGTTTCAGCAAAGTACAGGGCCACCGCTTATGGATTAATGAACATGGTTGGAGTTTTTGCCGGCGCTTTTATTACGGACCTGTTGGGCAAATCAACCGATGCCGGAAACCTGGGAAAAGATTTTGCGATGATGGCTGGTATTGTCGTAATAGCATTGTTTATCCAGCTTACCATGCTGCGACCAAAACATCAGGATTTTAATGATATAAAATGATTTTATGAAAATACTTCGTTTCACTTTTTTAAGTAGTGTTATTGTTTTTTTAATGAGCAGCTTTGAATGCTCTGAGAAATCGGCTGACATCATTCCACCCGAAATCGTGGCCTCTGCTTATACACCTGCCGTACCCGTTTTGAAAGGGTTGGCCGCAAATCCTGTTTTGCGGATTGCTTTATCCATTCCTGCAGGAAACACCGAACAACAATACCGGAAATTACAATGCACTTTAAATTCAGCCGCTGTAAAAGACATTCAAAAGCTGGACCTCTATCTTACCGGTGCTGAACCTTTTTCCACTACAAATTTGATAGCATCTGTAAACTCCGTTGCAACGTCTTTTGAGATACCGCTTGATGTAAAATTAAAACCCGGTATTCATTTTATCTGGGTAAGTGCAGTATTGAAAACGGATGCTTCCATCAATAATAAAATCTCAGTAAAGGCCGTAAAGCTGGTAAATGAATCCGGTAAAATTTTATTGATTAAAGAAAGTAATTCCTTAAAAGAATTAAGGACAGGTGTCGCCATTCGGAAAGCCGGGGATGAAGCCGTCAACACTTATCGGATTCCGGGAATTATAACTACAGATAAGGGAACTTTAATTGCCGTCTATGATATCCGCTATAATAATGCAAAAGATCTTCCTGAAAATATTGATGTAGGAATGAGCCGCAGCAAAGATGGTGGCGCAACTTGGGAGCCAATGAAAGTGATCATGGATATGGGGGCGCCACATGAGAACAATGGTATTGGTGATCCGGCCATTTTATTTGATCCCGTAACTAAAAAAATTTGGGTAGCTGCCTTATGGAGTAAAGGCAATCGTTCTATTGCCGGTTCGCTGCCCGGTTTGTCACCGGATACTACAGGCCAGTTTGTGCTTGTCAGTAGTGATGATGATGGTATTAGCTGGACGGCGCCCTATTCTGTTACGCCGCAGGTAAAGAACCCGGCATGGCATTTATTTTTTAACGGACCCGGCAGTGGCATCGCTATGCAGGACGGGAAATTGGTTTTTGCAGCGCAATATTGGGACGAAAAAAAAATGCCATGGTCAACCATTATTTATAGTGATGATAAAGGAAGTTCTTGGAAGGGAAGATTAGTCGGCCCTAAATCCAATACAACAGAAAGCCAGGTGGTAGAAACAACCCCGGGTACCTTAATGTTAAACATGCGGGATAATCGCGGTGGTTTCAGGAGTGTCGCCACTACAAAAAATATGGGCACTGCATGGACCGAACATTCCACTTCGTATAACGCACTACCCGACCCGGTTTGTATGGGCAGTATTATAAAAGCAAAAGTGAAAGTGAAGGGTGTGATGAAAAATGTTTTATTCTTTAGTAATCCCAACACTTCGTCCGGACGCTACAATATTACTATCAAAGCCAGTCTGGACCTGGGAGAAACATGGGTACCGGCAAACCAGTTGCTGATTGACGAACGTCCCTGTTATGGATATTCTTCATTAACAAAAGTGGACGATAATACGATCGGCATTTTATACGAAGGCACAAAGGATCTGTACTTTGTAAAAGTGCCGGTCAATGAAATCATAAAATAAATCCGGGATGGCTTATTCAAAAGAACAATTAATTGCATTAAAAGATTTTTACTCCGGCCAGTTATTGAATGATACCATTCCGTTCTGGTTTCCCCGCTCCTTTGATAAGGAACACGGAGGTTTTTTATTAATGCGTGATGCGGATGGATCTTTAATTGATGATGATAAAGCGGTTTGGATACAAGGCAGGGCCACCTGGTTGCTGGCCACTTTATATAACACAGTAGAAAAAAAAAAGGAATGGCTGGACGGTGCAAAACTCGGTTACGACTTTTTAAATAAACATTGTTTTGATACAGACGGGCAAATGTTTTTTCATGTAACAAGAGATGGAAGACCGTTAAGAAAAAGAAGGTATTTCTTCTCCGAAACATTTTATGTAATTGCGGCAGCTGCTTATGCCAAAGCAAGCGGTGATGAAGAAGCTGCTGATAAAGCTAGAAGGGTTTTTGGGAAATGTATTGAATATTCAACAACTGAGGGATTACTACAACCCAAGTTTACCAATACCCGCCCTTCAAAAGGAATTGGTGGACCGATGATTTTGATGAACACCGCACAGCAGTTAAGGGAAACCATCGGCGATGACCGTTGTGATGAATGGATCAGTAAATGGATAACAGAAATTGAAAGAGATTTTGTAAAAGATGACATAAAATGTGTGATGGAACAGGTGGCACCTGGTGGGAGCATTATTGATCATATTGACGGAAGAACGCTTAATCCCGGGCATGCGATAGAAGGTGCCTGGTTTATTTTACATGAAGCAAAATATCGCAACAACGATAAACATTTAATTAGTTTAGGTTGCCGCATGTTGGATTATATGTGGGAGCGGGGATGGGATAAGGAACATGGCGGTATTTTATATTACCGTGATGTATATGATAAGCCAGTTCAGGAATACTGGCAGGATATGAAATTCTGGTGGCCGCATAATGAAACTATCCTTGCCACCTTGCTGGCTTACCTGGTGACCGGAGATGAAAAGTATGCGCAATGGCATAAGATGGTTCATGATTATGCGTACAAACATTTCCATGATAAAGTGAATGGAGAATGGTTTGGATACCTGCACCGCGATGGCACTTTAGCTCAATCAGCAAAAGGAAACATATTTAAAGGCCCTTTTCACTTGCCCAGGCAGGAATGGTATTGTATGCAAATGTTATCGACCGGTATCACTCTGGGATAGCGAAAAAATAATTGCTTACACTATTTATTTTTCACTGCTGCGGCCCAGACGGATTCCAGCCTTGATCAATTATCACAATGTTAATGATGCAGAAAGGATATTTAGTGAAAACATTAATTAACAAAATGAAAAAGCTTTTTTTAATTGGATTGGTATCCTGCCTGATGCTTGCAGCAAGCATACCAATTGCTGCACAGGTTAAGCTGCCTGCGTTTCCCGATTCCATTTTCTCTACCTATTTTCATCAACGTGTTTCATTATTTAACGCATTGCCACAAACAAAAGATGATATTATCTTTTTAGGAAACAGTATTACGGATGGTGCCGAATGGAGTGAGTTGTTTAACGATACAAAAATAAAGAACCGGGGTATCAGCGGTGACAACAGCGCCGGGGTTCTTTATCGTTTAAATGAAGTAGTAAGCAGGAAGCCGGCAAAAATATTCCTGCTTATTGGAACCAACGACCTGGCAAGAGGAATCAGTACGGATAGCTTGTTTGCAAACCTGATGCTTATAGCTGATTATGTTAAACAGGAAAGCCCTTTAACCCGTTTGTATCTGCAAAGCATTTTGCCTGTTAATAAATCGTTTGGAAAATTCAGTAGCCACACAAAAAATGATGTACTAATAACACGGGTAAATAAACAACTTCAGGATAACGCAAGTCAAATGGGCTATTTCTATATTGATTTATATACTTCTTTTAGTGATGCCAGGGGAAACTTAAAGGAAAGATTTACCAATGATGGGTTACACCTCAAAGGCGAAGCTTATCTACTGTGGAAGCATATTTTATTTCCGTTCCTCTATGATTTGCAACAAAAGCCGTCACTGATTCCTTTGCCACAGCAATTGAAATGGACCGAAAGGGATTTCGCATTGTTTAATTGCAAGGCCATTCTTATTAATGACAGTTCTTTACTTCGGCATGCAATCGTTTTGCAAAAGGAAATGAGGAGTAAAGGACTAGATGTTGCCGTGAATAAAGGTAATAGTGAATCTCAAAATCATATTTACCTGAAATGGGGAAAAGTTGAATCAACGCAGCTTACTGAAGAAGCCTATGTGCTGGATGTGAATGCAGGAAGCATTACAATCACAGCAAATACTACTCACGGAATTTTTAACGGGCTGCAAACATTGTTTCAGCTTATGAGAAACGATGTCTATGTAAACGGATGTATCATCACCGACTGGCCAGCTTTTTCATGGCGGGGTTATATGATTGATGTGGGAAGGAATTACATGTCTATGGATTTGCTGAAGCAACAGATTGACATGATGGGCCGCTACAAACTAAATGTATTTCATTTTCATGCCACTGAGGATATTGCCTGGCGATTGGCTAGTAAAAAATACCCGCAGCTAACTACTGCTGAAAATATACTTCGTAACAAAGGGATGTATTATACTGAAGCGGACCTCAAAGATCTGATTGCTTTTTGCAAAGAAAGGTATATCAATTTTGTTCCTGAAATTGACATGCCCGGCCATAGCGAAGCCTTTAAGAGAGCCATGAAAACAGATATGCAAAGCGATTCGGGTTTGGCAATTATAAAAAGTATTATCAAAGAATTTTTCGAAACTTACGATGTACCCTATTTGCATATCGGTGCGGATGAAGTGAAAATATCCAATAAGAATTTTGTCCTGGAAGTAACCGCTTACGCAGAAAGTCTTGGAAAAAAAACAATTGGCTGGCAGCCCGGCGGAAATTTTACAAAGAATACTATACGCCAATTGTGGATGGAAGATAACGGGCATTTGTCAGATAAATCGGATATTCAATTTATTGACCCTCGTCATTTATATTTAAATCATATGGATCCTTTGGAAGCGGTTGTCACAATTTTCAATCGCCGGATAGGTGATATAGAAAAGGAAGATAAGAATATAAAAGGCGGCACTATTTGTATGTGGCCCGACAGGCGGGTAGAAAATGAGGCAGATGTTTTACGAATGAACCCGGTATATTCCGGGATGCTGTCTTTTGCTGAAAGAAGCTGGAAAGGCGGTGGCCATAAAAGCTGGATAGCCAATATCGGCAAACCGAATACTCGTGCAGCCGGTGAATTTGAAGAATTTGAAAACCGGTTACTTGATAATAAGCATCAATTTTTCTCTCATTACATATTCCCATATGTAAAGCAATCGGGTTTGGTTTGGAAATTATTTGGCCCTTACGAAAATGGGGGAAACATTTCTAAAGTATTTGAACCGGAACTGGAGAAATTTGGTGAAGTTGAAACTAAACCTGCTAAGGAAATAGTGGGTGGTACTATTGTCCTCAGGCATTGGTGGGCACCATTAATTAAGGGAGCTATTGAGGATCCAAAAGAAAATACAACCTGGTATGCGGCAACAAAAATCTGGAGTGATGAACAGGGAGAGAAAAGTTTTTGGATAGGGTTTAATAATCTATCTCGTTCACCTGCTACTGATTCGCCGCCAGTTGGAGCATGGGATAATATAGCAAGTTCAGTTTGGGTAAATGGAAAGTTGATTGACCCGCCACACTGGAAACGGGGCGGCCAGAAGGGCAATTCAGAAACGCCATTAATGGATGAAGGATATGAATACCGGCAACCCGCAGAAATTTTGTTGCAACAAGGATGGAACACTGTTTTAGTGAAATGCCCTGTCGGAATTTTTAAAGGAAAGGACTGGCAGAATCCTGTGAAATGGATGTTTACTTTTGTGGCTGTAAATTAACTATAGAACAGGTCTGTCTGAATATTTGTTGATGATATAATTTCCCACTAAAAGAAAATAAGTTAATGATGAGATATAAAATACAGGGCGGGAAGAAATCAGTGAATAAGGAAATTTTTTCAAAAGGATGTATTATTGTTTATACTTAGGTTGTCGGTTTATTTTAAATATAGCAGAATGAAAGGGTTGGGAAAATTGTTAATTCTGATTTTTAGTTTTTTTTCTTTTGTCGGTAATGCTCAGCAACGCCCCAATATCGTCATCATCATTTCCGACGATCATGCTTACCAGGCTATCAGTGGTTATGGAAGCAAGTTGATGCAAACTCCCAATATTGACCGTATCGCCAATGAAGGTGTCATCTTTAAGAAAGCTTATGTTACTAATTCCATTTGCGGGCCCAGCCGGGCGGTAATACTTACAGGAAAATACAGCCATAAGAATGGCTTTAAAGACAATGAAACTTCTTCCTTTAATGGCAATCAAAATACGTTTATAAAAGAATTGCAAAAGGGAGGCTATCAAACTGCCTGGGTAGGCAAATTGCATTTGGATGATAAACCCCAGGGTTTTGATTTTTGGCAAATACTTCCGGGGCAGGGTAGCTATTACAATCCTGATTTTATCATGATGGATGGAAGTAAAAAACGAATAGAAGGTTATGCCTCCAACATCATTGAAGATGTTGCAGAAAACTGGCTGGATAAAAG
>JBGTNK010000012.1:0-6998 GCA_041743125.1 Chitinophagaceae bacterium | reverse complement strand
CCACCTTTGTCCCCGGTTCTCTATGTACAAGGGAATTCATATCGTTTCAATACTAATGCCAACCATAATCATCCCTCCTGACAAATGTCAGTGTGTGAATTGATGTTTGTCACTATTTCGAAACAGATTTGAAAATACTTTTGTCCTATATAAAGAAAGATAGTAAGGTCTTTTATTTATTAACCTTTCAATCATCATAATGAAATGTAAATCACTTTTTGCAACTGCTCTTCTTATTACTGGTTATTTGGTTTTTTCGGCCTGTAATAGTGAAGAAAAACCAGCAGAAGAAATGCCACAGGATACAAAGGAAGTAGCCAAGGATCAACCGGAAACACATGGTACGGAAGTAAAAGCCGGTGATGTTGAATTGACAACTCCGCTAAACCAGCAGTGGGTGACTAACGGCAAAGGCATTTACGAATTGAAATGCCAGGCCTGCCATAAGTTAACAGATGAAAGAGTAGTAGGCCCGGGCTGGAAAGGAGTAACGAAAAGAAGGGAACCACATTGGGTGATGAATATGATAACTAATGTTGAAATGATGTTGGAAAAAGACCCTGAAGCACAAAAATTATTAGAACAATGTTTGGTTCGTATGCCTAACCAGAATATAACTAAAGATGATTCCCGTCAGATCCTGGAGTTTATGCGATTAAATGACGGAGCTAAATAAAACATAGCCACCATTCTTTTCATTTTTTTAAAAAAGTAATTATGAAATTTAATTTCTTCAAAACCTATGCGGTTTTGATACTGGTATCAGCTTACCTTTTATCAATGCAAAGCTGTAAACCCAAAACTGCTCAATCTGCTGCAGGTGGTGATGCTTCAAAATCATTTGTTGCCCCTGGTAAATACGATGAGTTTTATAACATTGTGTCCGGTGGCTTCAACGGACAAGTAGCAGTCTATGGTATACCTTCAGGACGTTTGTTTCGCATTATACCAGTTTTTTCCCAATCTGCTGAAAGCGGTTATGGTTTCAGTGAAGAAACAAAACCCATGTTGAACACTTCTCATGGTTTTGTACCCTGGGATGACCAGCACCACATTGCTATTTCACAAACCAAAGGTGAACATGATGGCCGCTGGGTTTTTGCCAATGGCAACAACACGCCACGTATAGCCCGTATAGATCTTACTACTTTCCGTACTTCTGAAATATTGGAAATACCTAATAGTGCTGGCAACCACGCCTCGCCATTTATTACCGAGAACTCCGAATACATTTTAGCCGCTACCCGGTTTAGTGTGCCATTAGATGATCAGAACGGAGATGTGCCTATCAACACCTACAAACAGAACTTCAAAGGATCTATAAGTTTTGTATCCATCAACCCAACTTCTGGCGAAATGAATATTGCTTTCCAGATCCGCACTCCCGGGGTCAACTTTGATCTTTCCCGTGCCGGTAAAGGCAAATCACATGGCTGGTTCTTTTTAAGTTGCTATAATTCCGAAAAAGCCAATACACTTTTAGAAGTGAACGCCTCTGCTAAAGACAAAGACTTTGTGATGGCCGTCAACTGGAAAAAAGCGGAAGAATATGTAAAAGCCGGCAAAGCAAAAAAACAAGCGGTAAAATATGCACATAATATATATGATGAAAATACACATACCGCCACTTCTACCATCAAAACGGAGATCATCATACTCGATCCTGCCGATTGCCCTGGTATGCTGTACGTGATTCCCTGCCCTAAATCACCACACGGAACTGATGTGGATCCTACAGGTGAGTATATTGCTGCTTCCGGCAAGCTGGCGGCAAGCATTCCTGTATTTTCTTTTACAAAAATTCAGAAAGCAATTGCTGATAAAGCTTTTGATGGTGAGTATGACGGCATTCCTGTAATTAAGTATGAAGCTGCTTTGCATGGCGAAGTACTCAAGCCCGGACTTGGACCATTGCATACAGAATTTGATGAAAAAGGAAATGGATATACTTCCATGTTTGTTTCTTCTGAAATAGTGAAATGGAGATTGAGCGATCTGAAAGTGCTTGACCGTGTACCTACCTATTATTCTATCGGGCATTTATCCATACCCGGCGGACCCACAGCGAAGCCTCATGGAAAGTATATGATTGCCTATAATAAGATCACCAAGGATCGTTATCTCCCAACCGGACCTGAGTTAACACAAAGTGCCCAGCTATTCGATATCAGCGGAGATAAAATGAAATTGCTCCTTGATTTTCCTACAACTGGCGAACCGCATTATGCTGAAGCAATACCTGCCAGCATGTTGATGGGTAAGCAAAGAAAAATTTATAAGATTGAAGAAAATACACATCCTTATGTTTCGAAAGGCGAAGGCCAAACTAAAGTAGAACGTAAAGGAAACCAGGTGCATGTTTGGATGACTGCCATCCGTTCTCACCTGACACCAGATAATATTGAGGGAGTGAGAGTGGGAGACGAGGTGTACTTCCACGTTACCAATCTTGAGCAGGATTGGGATGTACCGCACGGTTTTGCTATGAAAGGCGCTAATAATGCGGAGATATTGGTAATGCCCGGAGAAACACAAACGCTTAAATGGGTAGCAGACAGGGTTGGAATGTTTCCATTTTATTGTACTGACTTTTGTTCCGCCCTGCACCAGGAAATGTCGGGTTATTTAAGGGTGTCTCCTGTCGGATCTAATGTAGCATTACATTTTAGCACAGGTACTAATAAGCCGGCTGTAACTACTCCGGGTAAAGCAACTTCGGATACCAGCAAAAAAGTAATTTAAAATGAGACATAAAATTTTCGGGCTATCATACCAACAGTGATGAAAATTTAATGTCAAATTCCGTGTGACCTAATAAAATAAAAAGTATACAAATGAAAAAAAAAGCAGCTTACTGCAATTGGCTGCCTTTTTTTATAATCATCAAAACTATTGCGTATGAAAAAGTTATTAAATTTTGTTTTTGTGTTTTCATCTGTTATCATTTTATCATGTAATAACACCGATACCGTAACCGGACAAGCAACTGAAGACCCAGGTATGAGTGCCGGTACCGGTCAAGCCTCAGTGCAGGATGAAGTATCTGCAAAGGATGTTGTAAAAATAGCTGCAGGTTCCAAAGACCATACAACCCTGGTAGCAGCTATAAAACAAGCGGAATTGGTGAACTCCCTTTCCAATGCTGGACCGTTTACCGTTTTTGCACCAACGAACGCTGCTTTTGACAAGCTACCTAAGGAGACTTTGGATAAGCTGATGAAAGATGAGAACAAAGAAAACCTGCAGGACATTTTGCAATACCACGTATATGTGGGGACTTTAAAAACGGAAATGATGGAGGATGGGCAAACCTTAAACCAGGTTAGCGGCGGTAATATCACGGTTGCTAAAAAAGAAGGGAAGATAATTATCAATAATTCGGCAACGATTATGGCTTCTATACCTGCGTCAAACGGAATCATTCATGTAATAGACGGTGTATTGCTGCCCCCCTCAAAGTAAAAACCTGGAAGAGTTTAATGTGTAAATACACTTTCGGGATTTCAACGTTCCCGAAGTTTTTTTTAAAGAATATAAGTTTTATGAAAAAGATGGGCACTGTATCCAGGATTATTATTGCTATCGGTTCGTTAGCTATGTGCATTATGTTCTTTGTGCCTGCCTGGGCTATTTACCTGGTAGCCCCACAATATCCCGAAGGTTTATCCATGCAAATCTGGTTATATAAAATTACCGGCCAGGTAGAAATTATCAATGGTCTGAATCATTATATTGGTATGAAGCCTATTAATGTGGATATGTTCCCGGAATTTACGTTTCTTGTTTATATTTTAGGATTCCTTGTTCTGTTTGGTTTGGCTGTTGCTATCTCCGGAAGTCGAAAATTACTCTTTACTTATCTTATTCTTTCTATAATTGGGGGAGTAGCGGCTTTGGTTGATTTTTACATGTGGGGCTACGATTATGGTCACAACCTCGATCCTGCGGCCGCCATACAAGTAGCAGGCTTGTCCTATCAGCCTCCATTGATCGGGCATAAAAAGTTACTAAATTTTGATGCCTATTCTTATCCCGATACCGGCGGCTGGGTTATCGTAGTTGTAACCGGTCTCTTTTTTATTATATGGTTTCTTGAATGGCGAAAACATAGAAAACAAAAACCAATGACGCAACATAAACCAATAGCTTCTGTTGCCATAGCAAGTATCGTTTTTCTTTTTATGGCAGGCTGTAATCCAACACCTGAGAAAATCGCTTTGGGAAAAGACAGCTGTGCGGAATGCAAAATGACAATTGTGGATCCAAAGTTTGGCGCTGAGATCGTAACAAAAAAAGGCAAAGTATATAAGTTTGATGATGCACATTGTTTGGCTGTTTTTTTAGAACGCCGCGGTGTGGAACTAACAGACATTCATCAAACCTTATTTGTTGATTATAACAATAACAATGAATTTGTGAAAGTACAGTCTGTTGAATTTGTGGTCAGCAGTCAGTTTAAAAGCCCGATGGGTGGCAATGCAGCGGCATTTAAGAGCACAACAGAAGCTCAAAAAAAATCTTCAGAGATTGAAGGAAGTAAAGTTACTAACTGGGCCACTCTTTATAATATCCTTGTTAAGTGAGAACCCTGCTAACCATATTATTCCTGTTTACAATTGGCAATGCATTTGCCCATAGGATCGTAGTTGGAAAAAACAAAGTCATCAGTACTTTACGGCAGGGGATTAAAGAAGCAAAGGATGGCGATACTGTTTTGCTCAACAAAGGGGTTTACAGGGAAGGCAATATAATAATTGATAAGGCTATATACCTGCTGGGAATTGATCAGCCGGTCCTGGATGGAGAAAGCAAGAACGAAATTCTTACGCTTACAGGTAAAAATATTTTGATCAAAGGCATTTATTTCGCTAATGCGGGTTATTCATCCATGAACGATTATGCGGCTATAAAAATAATTGATGCAACTAATATTATTATTGAAAATAACATCATTAACAAAGCCTCTTTTGCTATTCATATAGCCAATACTACCCACTCCACCATCCGCAATAATGCCATTCAAGGCAACAATAAATCAGAACATTCATCTGGCAACGGCATTCATCTTTGGAAATGTTCGGACATGGTCATTGAGAATAACTCAATACAGGGACACCGGGATGGTATCTACTTTGAATTTGTTACTCAATCAACGATTAAAAAAAATGTAAGTGAAAAAAATATCCGTTATGGATTACACTTTATGTTCTCTCCCGGCAATTCTTACCTCAGCAATACTTTTCGCAATAATGGGGCTGGCGTTGCTGTGATGTACACCAAAAACGTAAGGATGGAAAACAATGTGTTTGAGAAAAACTGGGGAGCCAGTTCCTATGGCATTTTGTTGAAAGACATTTCAGATAGTCACATTAAAAATAATAAATTCATTCAAAACACGGTGGCCATACATATGGAAGGGAGCAGCCGTATTGAAATTGAGAATAATATCTTTAAAGAAAATGGATGGGCCCTGAAAGTACAGGCCAGTTGCGATGACAATACTTTTCACCATAACAATTTTTATGGCAATTCATTTGACATAGCCACCAACGGCTCGGCAACGCTGAATAAATTTTACAATAACTATTGGGATAAATATGAGGGCTATGATATGAACAGGGATGGCATAGGCGATGTTCCTTATCACCCGGTAAGTATGTACGCCATGGTGGTAGAACAAAATCCCACAACGCTTATCCTGATGCGGAGTTTTATCGTATCGCTTTTGGATAAAGCAGAGAAAGCTATTCCAAGCCTTACTCCCGAAAACCTGGTTGATAATAGGCCCATGATAAAGGCAAACAAATTATGATACGCATTGAGAACTTAGAAAAACGGTTTAGAAAGTTACAGGCATTGGATGATATCAGTGCCCTGTTCAATAGTGGGCAGGTGGTGTCATTGATTGGTCCCAATGGTTCAGGTAAAACCACGCTGATCAAGAGTATCCTGGGTATGGTAAGGGCTGACAGCGGTTGCATTTATGTAAATGGCAAACAAATAAACGGAGATCCTTCCTACCGGAGCGGGATTGGTTACATGCCACAGATTGGCCGTTATCCTGACAATATGAAAGTGGGGCAATTGTTCCGGATGATGAAAAATATTAGAAAAGTTCCGGAAGCGGAATTGGATACTGATCTGCTGATAAAATTCAACCTGGTTTCTATATTCGAAAAGCCGATGCGTACACTCAGTGGTGGTACCCGCCAAAAAGTAAGCGCTGCATTTGCTTTTTATTTCAATCCTGATATTTTGATACTTGATGAGCCGACGGCCGGTCTTGATCCGCTTTCATCCGAGATTCTGAAAGAAAAGATTATGCAGGAAAAGAAAAAGAATAAACTCATACTTATTACTTCTCATGTCCTCAGCGACCTGGATGAACTGACTACCCATGTAATGTACCTGCAGGAAGGAAAAATGATTTTTTTGAAAGATATAGAAAGCCTGCGGCAGGAAACTGGTGAAGATAAACTGGGTAAAGCCATTGCAGGTATCATGCGTGGCGGGAAAAGAGAAACGCTATGGATTGATGAAATGCTTTCATTAAAGGAAACATAAAGAGCTGAATAAAATCATTTCAAATGTATCCAACACGAATGACCCATGGGGCATTCCAAAATTTCGCGGAGGCTGGCCTCAAAAACATTACAATGGTCAGACTCTTTTTCCCCTCCAGCGGAGGGGTGGCCGAATATGTGAATAGAATAATTTCGTAAGGGTGGGTCTTACTATGTGAGAATTTAGAATGACCTATGACACAAAGAATAATAAAAGAAAAAAGCTTGGTGATCATTGTGCCTTCATGGGGAAAATAATTTATAAAATATTATGCTGAAACTATCCCGTTATGTATTGTACGATATACTGCGCAGCAAGGTTGTTATTGCCTACACCTTGTTCCTGTTTGTCGTTTCTTTCAGTCTTTTTCAGCTTGAAGAAAATCACAGTAAGGCTATACTCAGTTTGCTGACCATTGTCCTGATAGTGGTGCC
>JBGTNK010000011.1:0-9175 GCA_041743125.1 Chitinophagaceae bacterium | reverse complement strand
ACCGGTGAAGAGACCATCACTATCTGCGAAGCCGCATTGCCTTATAACTGGAACGGCACGGATTATTCTGCTGCCGGTGATTATACCACTACGCTGGTATCGGTTAATGGTTGTGATTCTGTTGCAACGATGCATTTAGTTGTTAATCCAGTGGTAACCGGTGTGGAGACCGTCACCATCTGCGAAGCTGCATTACCTTATACCTGGAACGGTACCGATTACTCAGCCGCCGGTGATTATACCACTACGCTGGTATCGGTTAATGGTTGTGATTCTGTTGCGACGCTGCATTTAGTTATTAATCCAGTGGTAACCGGCGAAGAAACTATCACCATCTGCGAAGCTGCATTGCCATTTACCTGGAATGGTATTGATTATACTGCTGCCGGTGATTACACCACTACGCTGGTATCGGTTAATAGTTGTGATTCGATCGCCACCTTACACCTGCTTATCAATCCAGTGGTAACCGGTGAGGAAATTATCACTATCTGCGAAGCTGCATTGCCTTATAGCTGGAATGGTATTGATTATACTGCTGCCGGTGATTATACCACTACGCTGGTATCGGTTAATGGTTGTGATTCTGTTGCAACGCTGCATTTAGTTGTTAATCCAGCGGTGACCGGTGAAGAGACCATCACCATCTGCGAAGCTGCATTGCCTTATAGCTGGAACGGTATTGATTTTACTGTTGCCGGGGATTACACCACTACGCTGGTATCTGTTAATGGTTGTGATTCGATCGCCACCTTACATCTGATTATATCCCAACCCCTGTCGCCGGAAGTAGTTGTTTCGCCTGCAATCTGCAATACTCCTAATGGGTCAATAACGGTTACTCAACCTGCTTCGGTCAATGGTTTAACATATAGTTTAAACGGCATCGACTTCCAGGCCAGCCATGTTTTCAACGCTTTGGCAGCTGGCGATTACACCGTCACTGTGAAAGATGCAAATAGTTGTAGTTCTTCCTCTTTTGCCACAATAGGTTTGGCGACAAATACCTTCACTATTAATCAAACTACCGCTGATATTACATGTTCGGCCAGGAATGGGTCTGTTAAATTGATCGTGAGTGGAAGTGTTGGTCCTTATACGTATGCATGGACAGGTCCTGGTCAATTTACTTCCACAAATAAGGACCTGGATAGTTTGATGGCAGGAGATTATATCGTAATGGTAACGGATGCTAATGGTTGCTCGCAAGCAAAATCAATTAAGATCAACCAGTCTGCTAGTACGATTACATTAAACACCGTTGTTCAAAAAACTATTTGTACAGCGGCTAATGGTTCAATCCAACTTGTCGTTAATAACGGTACTGCTCCTTACCATTATGCATGGACAGGGCCTGATAATTTTAATTCCATAAATAAAAACCTGGATGGCTTGTCAACCGGTGATTATACCGTTGTGGTTACCGATGCCAATGGATGCGAAGCCACATCATTGATAAAAATCAGCCAGGCCAATAATATTTTTACCCTAAACAAAACAGTAACCAATGCTAATTGCAGTTCAAAGAATGGTTCAATTAACCTCGTAGTTAATGGTGGTAATACACCTTACCAATATGCATGGACAGGGCCATCAGGATATACAAGCAATAAAAAAGAGCTGACTGACCTGGTGCCCGGAACCTATACTGTTATCCTGACTGATGCAAATGGATGTACGGCAGGCACAACTGCAACAGTTGGTTTATCAGGGGAAAATCCAAAGGTTGCCGCATCAGATATTACATTATGTTCTCCTGCTAATCTCACCGATCCAACAGTAACAGCAGCTTCGGATCCCGGTTTGGACTTTTCATACTGGCTCGACGAGCTGGCATCAGAACCAATTCCTGACCCAACAGCTGTATATGCCGGAATTTATTATGTAAAAGGAACCAATACTAATGGATGTTTTTCAATAGTACCGGTAGAAGTAACTTTAAAAAGAGAACCCCTGTTTGTAGTTACTAATCCTGCCAGGGTATGTGAACCACTAACTATAGACCTCACAAGTCCTTCTGTTACGGAAGGAAGCGATCCGCGTTTGACCTATACTTATTGGAATGATGCAGAAACCACCAGCCCGTTAGTGAATCCGCAGGCCGTAACCGAAGGCGGCACCTATTATATCAAAGCCACGGCAGTAGGTGGATGTGCTTTTGTAAAAGCTGTTGAGGTGGTTCTAACCATTACCAAAGGAGAAAAATCGGTTCGCTATCCAACAGTAACAGTTTCGCCAAATGCATCCGTACAATTAAGTGCAAGGGAACCTGGCCTGGTAAATAACTATACCTGGTATCCTCCTGTAGGTCTCAATGCCTATAACCGGAAAGATCCGGTATTCAGAAGTAATAAGGACATGGAATACACTATCAGGATCGACCATGGCAATCAATGTCCCACTATAGATACTGTTCTGGTATTACTTCGCCAGAGCGATCCGGGAACATGTGTCTCTGATATTTTTGTTCCCAAAGCCTGGTCACCTAATAGTGATGGACACAATGACAAGTTGCACCCCTTACCAGTATGTATCCGGGAGTTAAAATATTTCCGTGTATTTAATCGCTGGGGACAGTTGGTATTTGAAACAAATGTATTGGAGCAAGGATGGGACGGAACTTTTAACGGACAACCCCAGGTAACGGATACTTATACATGGACATTGGAAGCAACCGGAGAGAATGGCAAATATTTTAAACGTGCTGGTAATTCAGTTTTACTCAGATAAATTTTTAGATTATGAAAACAACTCTATTCATAACCGTATTTTTCTTTTCCCTATTATTTACCGGGAGGGTAAATGCGCAGGACCCCAGTTTTTCGCAATTTTTCTCTTCGCCTTTAAATATCAACCCGGCATTAACGGCAAATATTAATTCCGACTGGAGATTAATATCCAATTACAGGGACCAATGGATAGGACCGGCCAGTCCGTATGTGACAGGAACGGTTTCATACGATTCAAAAATTTTTCAGAACAAAATCCCAAATGTTGAAAACGAAGGGAATATTATGGGCCTGGGTGGTATGCTAATGTTTGACAGGGCTATGAGTGGTGTTGTTAAAAGTACTTATGCCTCCCTGAACTTATCATACAATATAAAAATTACAGAAACTGATGCTTATACAGAAAGAATTGCAGTTGGTTTTGGGGCTATATACGGAAGCAGGAATATGGATTTTAGCCGCCTTGATTTTGAAGAACAATTCACCGGTTTTGGCTTCAACCGAAACTTGCCTACCGGTGAAAATGCTTTATATAATTTGAAACCATATGTTTCTGCAAGTGCCGGGATCACTTACAGTGCCCTAACAGAAAAAAGTAATTTTGATGCGGGAGTTTCTGCATTTCATTTAAATAAACCCAGGCAAACATTTTTAAAAGATGATAATGAGTTCCTGGCGATGAGAAAAGTAGCACATATAAACTTTGAAACTTTTGTTTCAGACCTGGTCGTGTTTAACAGCAATGCGATATACCAGTTTCAACGAGAAGCCAATTATTTTTCCGTCGGGGCCGCTATGGGCTATTATGTGGGGAGCGGAGCAGAAACGATGTTGACTGCAGGATTATGGTATTGGTCGAAAAATGCGGTTATTCCATATGCCGGATTTGTTTACAAAGACCTGCAGGTGGGTTTGAGTTATGACATCACAACATCTAAACTAAACCAGGCGCCGAGAAGGCCAAATAGCTGGGAAGTTTCATTTATTCTGCGTGGAACCAAAAAACCAAGCGGGGTAATTCCCTGTCCGTGGAAATAATTCCGAACAAAGAGATTTAATTTCTTAAAATGAATCTCCGGATTCCTGGCCGGAAGTAGGTATTGTTTACGTTCTGCACTTACACTAAACGTACTCGCAGGCCATCAACCTAATTCAATCAAGTCTTTAATAACAACTGTTAGTTATAAATACTTATTTAGCTTTATGAAATAGATTTTATACGGCTAATTTATTATTTCCTCTTACTACTGTTAAGATAATTGCCATATAAGAACAGGTCGTTTTCCTTTATAAAAAAACTTTACTGAAGTAATTTTAATGTTTACCACTCAGGGTTGAAGTGGATAATAAGTAATTATACAGGCCAGGTAATTTGTGAAATTTTTTATTGCAATAAAAAAAACATTCTCATCATGCTTTGCTATATATATCTATTGACATCTATGTTTTTTATTTCTCTTATCATCCCAAAAACAGGTACGTAGTTTTTCATAAAATATCGGGTACATTTTCTCTTGTCCTGAAACTAATACAGGGATATGTTTGCATCAGAAGTTAATGATAGCATTTTAAAAAGATCCAATATCAATTGAAAAACTGAAATCCAAAATCCAAGAAAATCCAAATCCAAAATTCTGAAAATCCAAACCAAATCCAAATCCTGAAAACCTGAAGTCTATCAACTTCTTTCTTTTTACCGTCCAGGAAAAGAATTTCACACAAAGGTCACTGCGAAAGCAGTGACTTTTTTTTAACAATTACCTCCGGATATTTCCCGCCTTCGCTGCTATACCCTTCTATTGTCGATATAATTTTTCCCGTGTCTGGCTAAAGGCCCTTTTTAAATTTGGATGGTCCTTCTTTCTACATGTGAAAAATATCCGGGAATAAATTGCCTAAACTATCAAGCAGGCAAAGGTGACCAGGAACTTGCCGGGTCTTTTGCCATCTGGCATAATAATGGAATATTCCAGTACACAGTCCAATCCTTTATCAGGTTTTTTGAAATTGATCCTTTAATCAAGTTAAAGAATACAGCATGAAAAAAATAGCCGGCGGCCTGGCCTTAATTTTTATTTTAATGTCGTGCAGTAACGGCAATGAAGGTGTATCAGAAGACAAACCAGGGGCAGATCATATAGTGGATACTTCAGTTATAGGGAGTGACAACCCCAACCCAATCCAGGATACAACAGATCCAAACTACTGGTTGGATTCCCTTCAAAAAAAATAAATCAGAATCTATTTTAAAGATTAAAATTTATAAAATGCTTTTCCCTATTGGCGACGATGACAAAGACATTTCGATTACTCCAATCGTTAATTACCTGCTGCTGGCGTTGAATATTTTTGTTTTTTTTTACTGGCAGGATCTTGGGCGAAATATTGATTTTACTTTTGGATACTCGGCCGTACCAGCTGAAATACTTTCAGGAAAAGACATTGTAACAGGTCCTAAAATTGTTCAGGATCCGGTAACAGGCGATGCGATCAGTATGCCTGGCCTGCAACCCACTCCTGTCCCAGTTTATTTAACCTTACTCACTTCCATGTTCATGCACGGAGGTATTGCGCATATTGTAGGAAATATGTTGTACTTATGGATATTTGGTGATAACCTGGAGAATGCGATGGGACGCATTAAATATTTAATTTTCTATTTGCTTTGCGGTGTGTTGGCGGGGTTAAGCCATGTTCTGAGTACGGCTTACCTGGATCAAAGTACCTTGGTGCCAAGCCTGGGAGCATCGGGGGCTATATCCGGCGTACTCGGAGGATACCTGCTTTTATTTCCCCGGCGACAAGTTCGGGTCTGGATATTATTTGGTTCCCTGTCATTACCGGCCTTTCTTGTTGTGGGACTTTGGTTTATTTTTCAATTGATCAATGGTATGGGTATGCTGGGTGGGGAAGAAACGGCAGGGGGTATTGCTTATGCAGCACATATAGGGGGTTTTATTGCCGGATTTATTTTGGTGAAATTTTTTGTAAATAAAAAAATTGTGTTGCCACAAAAAAGGAAATCCTTCTGGTAATTTGTTCAATTATCCTTATCAAGTCCATTCACCAGCAATTTTATTTTTTGCAAACCCGTGCTGGCTACAAGCCAAGCATCTTGTTCCCAATAGCCTTTATTAAAAAGTTCAAGGGACAGCACTTTGGTTCCACCCATAGCTTTCAGATCCCGAAGTACTTGCTTAACCGGAGCAGCTCCATCCCCGGGATAAACCCGGTCAGCATCTGTTTGTTCACCTACCGGTTTAGATGCCGGGTAATCATTGATATGAATGATCTCGATTACCTTTCCATTCACCATTTGTAATGCGTCGAATCCTGACCCTCCACGGTAGAGATGATAAATATCAGGCAAAATGCGGGCATCCCTGTCATTGGCTGCCGCTGCAATAGCGAGTGCCTGGCTAAAATTAAAAAGTGTGCCTGAGGCCCCCCAGAATTCCAACTGCGGCATCACATTGTATTTTCTGCCTAAAGAAAGTATTTCACGGTACCGTTCTCCGGATTTTTGAAAATCAATCGGTTTATTTTTATCCACGCCGGCAGGTGGAGCAGCTATTCTTTTGCATCCAAGTACCGCCATCAATTTCATCTCTTCTTCCAGTTCTGCCAATGCTGCCCTTCGCTTGTCATTGTCATCTGTCATCCATGCGGTAAAGCTGATGAGGTTTTCGACAACAATATTCTTTGAGGAAATAAATTTAGCCAGTTGTTGAATTGTATTACCCTCTTCTATATATTTTTTAATATCAGTAATCCATAATTCCATTCCATCATATCCGGCTTTAGAAGCTATTGCGATAGATTTTAATAACCCCGGGTTTTGTCCCCTGATGGTACTGGTATTAAGGCAATACCGGAAAGGCCTTGTTGGATTTAAAATGACAGCATTAACTATCCCCGGGATCACAGATGCAGCAGCGACAGTTGCCGATAGTTTAAAAAGTTCTCTTCTGTTGGGCATACATATTTGTTTAAAAAAATTAAGTTACTGTTTTTTAACCAAGGCCATTCAATAAAATTTTGCGCAACTACTGCACAGGATATTCCCCGGAACTTAATGATTTTATTTCATTAACAAGATGCAGGAAAAAAGTAAAATCAAAATTAAACCCGGCAACGTTTATTTTTTTACTTCTATATTTTTATTGAAAATAAAAACATCCCGGCTCACCATGGTTACGAACAAAATGATTTATTTAAAAACTTTTTTTAAATAGTGCATTTGAATATAGGTATATAGTTATCTTTAAAGGGAGAAAAGGCCAATGGTTCCGGATCGCCGGATAATAAAAAACGATTTTATTTTAAATACCTCAAGGGCCAGTCATGAAAAAAATTCTTGTTGCACTCGATTACACACCCTCTGCCGAAAGAGTTGCAGAAACCGGCCATGCAATAGCAAAAGCATTTAATGCAGAATTGACCATCGTTCATGTAATTACTGAAGCGGCATTTTATGCTATGGATTATGCCCCTATCATGGGTTACACGGGAGGTTATACTTCCGGGGCCATTGAACTGGCAACAGATATTAAAAAGGAAGCCGAAATGTTTTTAGCGGCCACCGTTAAACATCTTGGTGATAATAACATTACTACGAAAGTGCTGGATGGAAATACAGCTGATACCATCATCAAATACAGCGTGGAATGGAAGGCCGACCTGATCGTAGCCGGTTCGCACAGCCATCACGGATTGGAGCGATTGTTCAGTACCGATATAGCCAGTTACCTGTTGGGCCATTCCACTATACCGCTGCTTACCATACCCACAGAAGAAAAATAGAAGCAGGCCCGGAGAAGACCTTTCGAAATACATATTCGGTTCATGCATGTTTACCCATGCATACTAAATTGTAATACTATTTAAACGGGATATTTATTTTTTAATTATAAACCAACTAACATGGCAAAATTCAACGCTAAATCTTTAGTCACACTTATCCTGATTGCAGCTGTTGTTTTCTTAAGCACTTGTGTCAGCAATAACAATTCAGCAGGCATTTCTAAAGAGGATTCTCTTAAACAACAACTGGACCATGGTAAATACCTGGTTACCTCGGTAGTCAACTGTGTGGACTGTCATAGCCAGTTGGACATGAATAAATTTTCCTTACCCTTAATTGAAGGAACGGAAGGATCCGGAGGTTTTCCTGTTCATGAGATAATAAACATTCCGGGTAAAATATTTATTCCCAATATAACGCCCTATGCGCTTAAAGACTGGACAGATGATGAAATAGCTATCGCCATGACAAAAGGAATAAATAAAAACGGAGATACTTTATTTCCTATGATGCCCTATCATGGAATGAGCAAAATGGCCCGGGAAGATGTGCATGCCGTCATTGCCTACATACGGACTTTAAAGCCTATTGAAAATTCATTTCCAAAAAGAGAATTATTTGTACCGGCTTCTGTGTTTGGCCCATTACCGGATAATGATTATAAAAATAACGTCCGGCCAGACACCAATAACAAAGTTCAATATGGTGAATACCTCGTCAGCATTGCTCATTGTGGTGATTGCCATACTCCTTTTTCGCCTGAAGGAATACCAGATTTTAGTAAAGGCTTATCGGGAGGTAATGAAGATAAATTACCGGGGTTTACTGTGCGATCTGCGAATATTACACCGGATTCAGCTACAGGTATTGGCAGTTGGACCGAAGCCATGTTTATTTCAAAATTCAGAACCAATGCCAGCCCGGAAAATGTCAACCGTAATCCGGGAAAGCAAAATACGATCATGCCCTGGACCTTTTTTGGCAGAATGAAGGACAATGATCTGAAAGCCATATATGCCTATCTAAGAACGGTACCACCCATTCAAAACAAAGTGGTCAAATGGCCTGAATAATAAACGCATGCAAAAAATACCAACACCGGTCTGTCATACCACCGCCGGAAAGGAGTCTGGCTTGCAGGATGGAAGCATAGGGAAAATTTTGGAAATGGCAGCACCCCTGCTGATGGGGTTTCTGGGAAAACAAAAAAACCAGGTAAATTCTATCTTTAGTCCTGAACAAATATCCGGTGTTCTGAGTTCTTTAAGTGGAGGAAACGGGCTCGAAATGACCGACATGAAAAAACAATCTGCAATAAGCCAAAGCTCAGAAAGACGAGGCTTACTTCGTAATATGAACACCCTGGTTAGAAAAACTAATATTCTTATTGAAAATTATTTTATTTAAAGAGCCCTTTCAGGACTCTTTTATTTTTATTATCAAAAAGAGAATAGAAAAAATTATCTGGATAATATGTAAGGAGTTCAACAAATAAACTATGCACCGCTACAAAATTATTGCCCGGATGCGTCCTTATCGGTCTTACCTTTCTCAATTGTTTTCCTGGCGTCCGTTTCTGTTTCTTCGTCTGGCTCCACAGCTGGCTGATCTGCTTTTTCTTCCGGTTCATAACTAAGATTTA
>JBGTNK010000010.1:0-4847 GCA_041743125.1 Chitinophagaceae bacterium | reverse complement strand
GTAGAAAGAACTAATGCTTGGCAGGATAGCTACCGCACCCTACTCATTAGACAAGATACATCACTTGGTAGTTGGACAGATTGGCATCATCTGTTTTGCATTCATTCTTGGATCAAACAATTAGCAAAACTTTAAATCACTACAGAGCCAAAAATAATTTACCTTTTTTTAAAATAAACTTTAAAAGTTGTTCCTACATTAAGCTTGCTTTCAACTTCTATCTTACCTTCTGCGTTATCGATAATTCTTTTCACAATGCTCATACCTACACCTGTTCCTTCTACATGATTGTGCAACCTTTTAAACATAGCAAACACTTTTTCTTTATCTTCATCTTTAATTCCAAGCCCGTTGTCTTTAACTGAAAGAACAATAAAATCATCGGGAGCTTTATAAGTGGTAATTTCAACAACCGGTTTGCGTTCAGCAGACCTGTACTTAACTGCATTTGAAATAAGATTGTAAAGCACACTTCGCAAATTCTTCTTTGAAAATTTTATTGATGCCTCTTTTGAATAATCTTCAATAATGGTGGCATCTGCAGCTTTTAACAAGCTGCTTATATCCTCCGTTACGAAAGATGCGATTTCTTTAAAGTTTAAAATTTCCAATTCAGCTTCATTATCAGGCTGAATTTTAGCTATTTCTGAAAGATCAAGTAAGGTGTTTTTGAATCTCGTTATTGAATGGTTGATCATTTCAATGAGCTTAAGCGCTTCTCTACTATCTTTTGGAAGTTTTGTAAGAAGCACAGTTACCAGCCCTTCAATATTATTAATAGGCGCTTTAAGATCGTGGGAGGCGGTGTAAATAAAATTATCCAGGTCGGCATTTATTCTAAGAAGACCTTTATTTGATTTTTCAAGCTCTCTTGTTCTTTCGTCAACCGTTTCTTCCAGTTTCGAATTGAATCGTTTTAGCCTTTCATGAGCCGCAATTAATGCCAGATTGGTATTTTTCAAAGTTAACTCCGCATTTGCTTTCTCTTTACTTTGAAAGACAAGTTCCTTATTTGCGATAACCAGCTCAGCAGCCCTTTTTTGTATTTCTGCGCTTTTAGCAGTAAGTTCGTTGTTGGTTTGTTCCAATTCTTTTGTCCTTTCCTTTACCGCTTTTTCTAATGCTTCTTGATGGTCTTTCTGTTCGTGGATATCGGTATTGCTGCCCACCCACATGAGTATTTTTCCATTTTCATCTCTAATGGGTACAGCCCTGCTCAAATGCCATCTATAGCCACCTTCTTTATTTTGTATGCGGCACTCCATATCAAAGGCCTCGCCTGTTCTTACTGAATGTTTCCAGTTCTTTGTGGTTAGTTCAAAATCTTCAGGATGAATTGATTTTTCCCATCCCCAATCTTTTAATTCTTCAAACGTTAAGCCTGTATCATCAATCCATTGTTGATTGAAGAAAAGGACATTACCTTCGGCATCCGCATTGGTTATTTTTTGCGGCATGGCATCGGTTAAAAGATGAAACTTCTTTTCACTTTCTTCAATTTTTGTGCGGGCAACAACCTGGTCAGTAACTTCATGCGCTAAAGCCATCACGCCGGTTATACTGCCATCTGCGTCACGTAAGGGCTCATATACAAATGTCACAAAAGTATTTTCCAACTTTCCATTCCGTATCAGATTAATCGGAAGTTCCTGGGCTACAAACCTTTCGCCAGTATTATAAACGTTATCCACAAGTTGTTCAAATCCCTGGTCGCTCAGTTCTGTAAGCACATCAAAAATTGGTTTATTCAACACCTGTTCTATTGTTCTGCCCCAAAACTCTGCCATTCTCACATTTACCGTTTCTACTACATAATTGTCTCCGCGTACTACGCAAATGGCTACAGGCGCCTGCTGTACCAGAAGCCGAAACCGTTCTTCGCTCACTTTTATTTTGTCTGCAGCCGTTTTTTGATCGTGTATATCGGTGGTGCTGCCCACCCACATTTTGGTACGCCCATCCTCATCTTTAATGGGCGTTGCAATGTTTAAATGCCATCTGTATTTGCCTTCCTTATTCCTGAACCGCATTTCCATTTCTAAAACGGTATCGGTTTCCCCTGCTTTTTGAAGGCGTTTCTGGAAATCCTCCACCTCATCGGGATGCATGATTTTGTGGTAACCAAAATCCCTTAGCTCTTCAAAATCACATCCTGAAAAATCCAGCCAGTGTTTATTAAAATAGGTAACATTGCCTTCAGCATCGGCATTGCTTATTTTTGCCGGCACCAGGTCTGCCAATTGACGAAAATGAGCTTCGCTTTCTGCCAATGCTTTTTTTGCAAGTACCTGACTGGTAACATCTATTGCCATATGATGAATACCGTAGATGTTTCCTTCCTTATCCCGAAGTGCTTTGTATGTAAAATTGAAATAGAAGGTGTGTAATTTTCCTTTCACCAGGAGATCTGTTTTTTCTTCAACCCCGGTATAAGGTTTTCCTGAAGAATATACAGCATCCAAATAATGAAGGAACGGCTGGCCTGTTAATTCAGGGGCAGCAGCTCTTAATGGTTTTCCAATGATGCTTTTATCCTTTCCCAAATAAGTCAGCATTATATCGTTTGCGTATTGCACACGAATTTCGCTACCTGTATATAGGGCAGTAGCTACAGAGGCTTCCTCTATTAGCATCCGATACCGAAATTCGCTTTCCTCAATTTTCTTGCGGGCAAGCACCATTTCTGTTACTTCATACACAATAGTAGTTACGCCCGTAATGGTTTCATCCGTTTCGTAATGGGGCTGAAAAACCACATTAAAGTACCTGTCTACCATTTTGCCACGGTGGCTTATCCGGGCAAGGATTTCATTCGCATGATATGGAATGCCAGTGGTGTAAACGTGATCTATTATTTCGGGAAAGGCCTGATCCTTAAGTTCGGGCAAAAGCTGGAGCAGCGTTTTTCCTTCCACCTCGTTACCTTTGCCCCAAAATTCTTTGATCAAATCATTGGCAATGGCAATCACCATATCTTTTTCTTTCATTACTGAAAATCCAAATGGTGATTCCATCAGCATCCTATAATAGCGTCGGTTGCTTTCTTCGATACGTTGTAACGCTTTTTGCTCCGCCTCATGCTTTTCTGCCAATGCTTTCTTTACAACGACCTGAGCGGTTACTTCATAGGCAATAATAGTAACTCCTGATACGGTTTCGTCTGCTTCAAGGTAAGGCTGGTAAACAAAATTGAAATACACGTCCTCCATTTTGCCGTTGCGTTGAAGCGGGGCAAGGAGTTCATCTCCGTAAAAAGGAATGCCTGTTGTATATACTTTATCGAGTAAGCCAGGAAATGTCGAATCTTCGAGTTCCGATAAAACCTCAAAAAGTGGTTTTCCTTCTATATCCTCGCCTTTCCCCCAAACTTGTTTAATACTGTCATTGGCAAGGGTAATCACCATGTCCCTTCCTTTCAATATGGCAAAAGCAAAGGGTGATCGCATGAGCATCATGTTGTAGCGTTTCTCGCTGTCTTCAATCTGCTTCAACACTTTTTTTTCCGTCTCAAGACGTGCCATTAACAATTCGTTTTCTGTTACATCCACCACCCACTGAATAATATACTTCACGTTATTAAACTCATCAAATACAGGTGAGTGAACAGGCTTCCAATATTTTGCTTCGAATTCGTTAGGCGATCCCGATTTTGGAATACCGTATTTTGTAACAGGTAAAGTATCGGTCTTTTTAGTTTCCATTACCCGGTTAAAAGATGCTCGTATAGCACTTTCCCCTTTGGCCGTTGCATCATTGGGGTTATCTGGAAACGCTTCAAAAATTTTTTTACCAATCATATTTTTTCTTTCAGTTTTAGTAGCTTTCAACAATTCGTCTGAAGCTGCTATAATGGTAAAGTCAGTATCCACCACTAATTCCAATGCCGAAGATTGTTCGAATAAAGCTTTATAGTCCGTAGTTTTCATATAATTTTACTATTAAATAAAGATGTGTAGAGGGAAAACAACATGAACCGTTTGGAGGTGATTCAAAAAGTATGATGATATAAAAAGTTGACAGATAAAGACATAAGCGTAAATTTGTAGGTGAAATGAAAATACAAATTACCGCGCCACGGTGGCTCTTTACTGTCCTTGCTGTCAAGGCGTCAATATCGTTAAAAACGGCTTAAAAAGCTATATGAACAAGCAAAATTACCTTTGCAAGCGTTGTGGCAGCCAGTTCATAGGAGATCATGCTTTGAGTTATAGAGGCTGTCATCGCCCGGCGACCCGGTTATTCTTTTTCCACTTTTTGGGTATTGAGCCAGTCAAAAAATGAGCTTCCGATGGCATCATCATATTCAGGCCCGTCGTGGAACGATGCGATGTGGCCTTTTTTCATTGTAGATATTGATTGCCCTTTGGATATCCGCTTTGGCGAGTTCTGCATTAGGATAAGCCAAACGAAGTAATTCGTCTTTCAGCGTGCCGTTGACTCGTTCTGCAATTGGGTTTTCACGGTTCGCCGTCGCGATAGCTCTCAGTAGCCATGCTGATCCGGATAAAGTTTTTCTCTAACAAACCAATATACTCTCTACAACAGTATTGAATGCCGCGATCAGACCGGGTCGCCGGAGCGATGATGTGTCAACGCAAGGGGAGGGGAGGGGCGTTGTCTTAAAGCCATCTGTAGTGCCTCTAGTGGACCTACTGCATGCATAGTAGGCTGCAGAGACCATCCCACAATCTTCCTTGAATAAGCATTGAGGTGGTCTAAAAAAGCGGGACACTCAATTAAGCGAGTGATTGGTTAAAGATAAATAAAATTCCTTTTCAAAATCAAGCGGACTTTGGTTTCCAATGGAGGAATGTCGCCGCTTTCTATTGTAATAGATTTCAATAAAG
>JBGTNK010000009.1:0-23442 GCA_041743125.1 Chitinophagaceae bacterium | reverse complement strand
GGGAGTAGTTACTTTTAAGAATGCCGGTTTAGATCATACTTTAAAAGAAATTGATATGAAGCATATCATTTTAGAAACAGATTCTCCCTACCTGGCACCCGCTCCTTTCAGGGGCAAGAGAAATGAAAGTTCTTACATTTGGCAGGTTGCCGCAAAACTGGCTGAAATAAAAAACGTGACTCCTGAGGAAATTGCCTCAATTACTACTGCAAATGCGGAAAAATTATTCGGTCTCTAAGGGGTGAAACCCTATTTTTGCAACCCTTTAAAGGAGACTTGTCCGAGTGGTTGAAGGAGCACGCCTGGAAAGTGTGTATACGGGAAACTGTATCAAGGGTTCGAATCCCTTAGTCTCCGCTTAATCTGTTAGTTCTTAATTAGATCTGAATATTTTTAACGAAAGTAAAAAGTTAATGAACTGGAATTATTTAAAAAATACGGAATCCCTGGAAACACTTAAACAACTTTCCACTATCCAGCCCCAGGTTATTTTTAAACATAGCACACGTTGTTCAATTAGTAGTATGATCAAAAACAGGTTGGAGAAAACTCAGGCGCCTGATCAGTTAAATTTTCATTTTCTCGATCTGATAGCTTTTCGTTCATTATCAGACAGGATTGCGGAGGAATTTATAGTTGAGCATGAATCTCCGCAAATACTGGTGATCAAAAACGGGGAATGTATATATGATGAAAGTCATAATGCGATATTAATGGATGATATCATTGAAAAAGCGGGAGTTTAAAATCCCCTCCTACCAATTATTTGCCTGTTCTGCATTCATTCGTTCAGATACATCCACAGGCTTATTTTGCTTCCATTCAGGATCATACTTAACAAACCAGGAAATCCAGAGGCTTCGTGAAAATCTCATAAGCCATGGCTGAAGGGAAAGCAGAAAGATGGCATTGAAACCCATCCAGAAAAAAAAACGATTATCGTTAACGGATAAGCCGACGACGACCCACCATAAAATTAGTGTAGCTACGCTCAGGGCTACGGTTAATACATAGCTAACATAACTGGTTCCATAATAAAATCCTACTTCAATCTCACTGGGCTGACCGCAAAAACCACATTCCCTGTTCATCATCAGATTCTTCTTCAAATTGATGCTTACTGAATTTTGAAACAATTTTCCCTCCCTGCATCTTGGACAACGACAACTTAGTACGGAAGCCAGGTAGCCCCGGTTTGCTTTTAATACCAGCATTTATTTATTATTAATAAAGTGTTTAAGAATTGCAAATTTCGGTTATAGTTAGATAACTAATGATATAGATTTATCTTCTACTTCCTACCTGAATAAAAGTTCTTTTAAAATAATATATATGCCCATAATTAACACAAACCAACCAAAAGATTTTTTTAAAGAAGATCCTGAAATTTTATCTGCAAACTTGCTTCCTATAAAAATGCCTATAATTGATAGAATAGTAAATCCCACTAAAATAGTCCAGTTATAATCAAACTGTTTTAAACTAAAAAGAAAACCAAAAAGCGAATTGATGGCAATGATCAGTAATGATGTACCTACCGCTTTTTTCATTGGAAGGGTTAAAAACAGAGTTAGGGTAGGTATAATTAAAAATCCACCTCCCGCACCTAATAGTCCGGTAATAAACCCAATCAAAATTCCCAGAATAACGAGCGGTACGACTTTGTTACGACGATTTATTTCAACCAACATATCATTGGAGTTTAATTCTCTGTCGTTATAGATCATGGTAATGGAAGCAGCTAACATGAGAATGGCGAACACTACCATTAAAAACATATCAGTAGACACCTGGATACTACCAATAGTAAAAAGGTGATCAGGCAAGGCTGGTAGCACGTAATGCCGGGTAATAAAAATTGAAAAAATGGATGGAATTCCAAATTCAGTTATAGCTCTGAAGTCAACCAATCCTACTGAATAAGCTCTTAAACCTCCGATCAGGCTCGTGGTCCCTACTATAAAAAGGGAACTGGTGGTAGCGAGTAAGGGGTTAATACCCATTAAGTATACTAAAACCGGAACAGTGAGAATAGACCCGCCGCTTCCCAGCATACCTAATGAAATGCCAATCAGAATTGAAGCAAAGTATCCCAGGATCTCCATATATCTTTAAAAGTTATGCTCGTTATTTATGTTTCGTACCGGTAAATGAATTAAAATTTAGATAAGATATTGGAATAATTGAGGATCACAAATTAATGGATCATTATATTCCCTCTAATTTTCTATAACTTTTTCCATTTGCATGCTCCGGCTTCCTTTAATTAGAAAATGGGTATTCTCAAAATGTTGTTGCTGAAACCATTCTTTAGCAAGCGATGCATTTTCGAATGTGCGGAAAGAATGCTTTAATTTCAAAAAGTCTCCACCCACCAGAATTACTTCTGTCCACTGATATTGAGCCAGGAGATTTAATATGGTTTGATGTTCGGCAAGGCTTTCCTTGCCAAGTTCTGCCATGGCTCCAAGGAATACAACTTTTGATGCAGATTTATGTTTACCGAAATTTTCAATGGCCAGCCGCATGCTGCTGGGATTGGCATTATACGCATCCAGTATAAATGAATTGGATTCTTTTTGCACTAATTGTGACCTGCTATTGGTGGGTTCATAATTTTTTATTGCCGATTTTATTTTTTCTTCGGGAACCTTAAAAGTTTTTCCCACGGTTATTGCTGCCAGAACATTTGGCATATTATAATCTCCTACCAAAAGGGTTTCAATACTTGGATCGTCGAGACCTTGCGTAATTTCCAATTCGAGATAAGGGTCATTTTTTTTCATATGCCCTGTAATATGTGCATCAGCGGTACCATATTTAATAATTCCACTGATACCTTTACTCATTTCTTTCAAATAATTATAATCCCACATTACAAAAGCAAAAGCATGAGGCTGGCCTCTCAGAAAATCAAATAATTCTCCCTTCCCCTTTTTAACACCTTCCAGGCTGCCAAAACCCTCCAGGTGAGCTTTGCCTACATTCGTGATGATACCATGCGTGGGTAAGGTATAATTGCAATAGGAGGCAATTTCTCCAATATGATTGGCACCCATTTCTATGATTGCCATTTCTGCATCCGGCCTTATTTTTAAAATAGTTAAGGGTACGCCGATATGGTTATTGAGATTTCCTTCCGTTGTAAATGTTTTATATGTTTTACTGAGAACAGCATGGATCAATTCTTTAGTAGTTGTTTTTCCATTACTACCCGTGATAGCGATAAAAGGAATATCAAATTGCTGGCGGTGATACCTGGCCAGGTCCTGCAGGGTGGTCAGAACATTATCCGTTAGTATAGTCTTACCTGGAATTTCATATTCTTTTTCATCAATAACTGCATACAAGGCGCCGCTTTCTATAGCTTGCCCGGCAAATTGATTACCATTAAAATTGTCACCTTTTAATGCAAAAAAAAGTTCTCCCTTTTTTATTTTTCTTGTGTCTGTTTGTATAAAGGGGTGTTGCTTGTAAATAGAATAGAGTTGTTCAATTTGCATCTCACAAAAATAAGTGGCAAACAATAAATATATATCGGGAATAAAAAAACCCTCCTATAAGGAGGGTTTTGAAACCTTTTATTTAATTCACGTTATTATTTCTTTTGTCTTTTAGTTGGAAATTGTTGTCCCACTTTGCGGCCATTTCCTTCAGGGCTACCCATACGATCCATGGCACAACGGAAACCCAATGTGCTCAGGGCTTGTTCTTCTTCCAGGTAGCGGCGGGTTCCGGGGCTTAACCAATAAGCTCTGTCGTTCCAGCTACCTCCTTTATAAACTCTCGATTTATCACTAACAAGAGTGGTGGTTCCATATCCATAACTTGCCATGGAGGCTGTGTCACCATCAAGATAGTTGATCACATTACCTCTTTGGTAGTTACGGCGATTCTTACTTTCTTCATCCGTTACGGCTACCATTCTAACACGTCCGGTGGTGTCATTTATTTCAGCTTCTCCGTTTGCATTTTTATATAACTTCTCGTATTTATTACCACGGAAAGGTGCTGGCATATCATCAAAGTCCATAGAAGAAAGGGGTCTGTATACATCCTGTACCCACTCACTTACGTTACCCGCCATATTGTAAATTCCAAAACCATTAGGATAGAAAGATTTTACATCGGCAGTATAAAAAGCACGGTCATTTAAGCCTCCTGCAACTCCGGCATTATCACCAGAACCTCTTTTAAAGTTAGCCAGGAACTGACCTTGCCAGCTACCGCGTCTTGTATCGCGAAGGCCATTGACATTCTGTGACCAGGGATAAATTTGTTTGTTAGATTGTAATTCTTCACCACGTCTTCCTTCTTTTTTGCTGGGGCGTGGATTTTGGTTAATAAGACCATAAGCCGCATATTCCCATTCAGCTTCAAAAGGCAGGCGGTAATTTGGCATCAGAAGTCCATCTTCCATAGAAATTTTTGTACGGGGCTGACCCTGTGGTGTTTTCAACGGATTCTTTTTGGAAGTAGCAGTTTTACCGGGAGCGGTCTGATACAGATCAAGCAAATAGGATTTAGTAGTAAAATTATTACTTCCCTGCTGACCTTGTAAACCTTGCTTATTAATATAACCTTTCTCAAGCAAAACACCTTCGTTTACCCTGTCACTTCTCCAAAGGCAAAAGTCTGTGGCCTGCTGCCAGCTTACCCCAACAACCGGATAATTATTAAATCCCGGATGGCGAAAATAAAACTCCACCAAAGGCTCATTGTAACTCAATTCGCTTCTCCATACCAAAGTATCAGGTAATGCTCCTTCAATAATGGGCAAGTTTACCGGATCGGAGGGGTCAAATACTTTATTTAACCAAAACAAATATTCACGATAGTGAACATTGGCTACCTCAGTACGATCAATATAAAAGGAAGGAACAGATACACGGCGGGGGATATTATTCCAATCACCCATTACATCTTCATCTGTTTGTCCCATGGTGAAAGTACCACCCTGAACAAACACAAGACCTGGTCCTGTGGCCTGATCTTTCGCTTTGGCTACCTGGTAACCACCCATGTCTTTATCATTGTAGTTCCAGCCGGTAACATCCGATTTGTCTTTTTTCTTCTTAAAAAGACCAAAATTTTTGCAGGATGCCAGAAACACCATACAAGCCAGGAGAATTGCTAAGTTTTTCACTTTTATTGTTTTTTGCATAAACCTACGAATTGGAATAAATTTAACGCCCACTGAGATAAAATTATTGTCCGGGGATTGGATTTTCCGCCGAAATTCAAACTTAATAAGTTTCTTTTCAAAGATATTAGTGTATTTACTCGTTTACCTACGTTTTTTCCCCGGTAAACTTTGATTTTTAATTTTTATCAGCTGAAATTAAGATTACCTGAGCTCTTATATCATATTGATCAGGATTAAAAAAAGAGAACCTGGCCCACTAGCCAAAATCATGAATAGTTACAAGTTTTTGGTCTTTCATTTTATATTTTCTGTGGTCTTATTACCCGGAATAGACGAGAATAACAAGGACAAAGAATGCCTTTCGCAACCCAGGCAATCAGCCAGCCCTTTCAGCCTAATTAAAACAATCTAAAGGCAATAAAGCCTACTGGTATTCGTTCATGTGAACTGGAGTGGGATAGGTATGATCAATAAGGAAAGGGGATTACGCTTTTCTTGTTTTTGTCAGCTTGCCAGGAAATGGACCCGATTTTAGAATAAGGGAAAAATGAAAGTTGGTACTATTTTAGTTAATGCTGGTGTTCATATTTTTGCACCCTTTTATTCATTTAATGTTTGTTCAAGTTTCAATTAAAAAAGTATATTCTAATGAGACCAATCGCATGGAAGCTAACTGCCGTAATTTTCTTTTTTTGTGAATTTTTATCCATTGCAAATGCACAAAATGCTCAACCAATCAACGTTGTTACAACTGCTGTCCCCTTTTTAAGAATTTCCCCGGATGCCCGTGCCGGTGGTATGGGTGATATTGGCGTTGCTACTTCACCTGATGCCGGAAGTGGTTTCTGGAATATTGGAAAAGTAGCATTTAATGAATCGAATGTGGGTATTTCCGCCACCTATACTCCCTGGTTAAAAAATCTTGTCAATGACGTTTACCTGGCTTCAGTATCCGGGTATTATAAATTAGATGAAACACAGGCACTGAACCTGGGACTGAGGTATTTCAGTTTAGGTAGCATTCAATTTACCGATCAAAGCGGAAACCTTAATGGAACTGGAAGACCAAGAGAATTCGGAGTTGATTTCGGTTATTCCAGGAAATTGTCTGAAAAATTGGGATTAGGAATTGCTATACGATTTATTAATTCAGATCTGGCATCGGGAGCTGTTTCCAGTGGCAATACTTACCAGGCCGGCAATTCAGTAGCGGGTGATATTGGCTTTTATTATGATGGAAAAAACAGTGTCGGTGATGGATTTGCCTATGGCGCTACCTTAACCAACCTGGGCTCTAAAATATCTTATACGGGTAATGCGGATGCAAAGGATTTTATTCCTGCCAATCTTGGATTAGGATCTACCTGGACCAAAAATTTTAATGAAGACAACAAACTAACCTTCGGACTTGATGTTAATAAATTATTAGTGCCTACTCCGCCTACAGACCTGAGCGACCCGAATGCAATAGCTGATTATAGAAAGAAAGGTCTTGTTGCAAGTTGGTTTGGTTCTTTTGGCGATGCGCCCGGTGGCTTAAAAGAGGAAGTAAAAGAGTTGCAGGTATCTGCAGGCGCTGAGTTTTGGTATCAAAATCAATTTGCGCTTCGGGCCGGATATTTCTTTGAAGATAAAACCAAGGGTAACCGCCGGTATTTTACAGTTGGCCTGGGTGTTAAGTACAATATTTTCGGGCTTAACTTTTCTTACCTGTTACCTTCTGGCAGTGGTGTTACGCAAAACCCTTTATCCAATACACTAAGATTCTCTGTTTTGTTTGATCTTGACGGGGGTGCCTTAGAAAGCTCAAATTAATCTGCTATATAAATCATTTTATAAAATATGTCTCCTGGAAACAGGGGACATATTTTGTTTTCTATTGGTTCTCATATTACAACAGCATTTATAATCACGAATGATATTGGGAAGGAAACTGAAATATCCAGCAGGAGAATTCAACTGAAGCATTCTGCATCCTACAAGCAGCAACATTCTATATTTGCACCTTAAAAATTACAATATGTCTTATAGAACTGGAATGGGAATTGATTTTCACCAATTGCAAGCCGGGAGAGATCTTTGGATTGGTGGTGTAAAAATTCCCCATGATAAAGGTGCTTTAGGACATAGTGATGCTGATGTATTGCTGCATGCTATTTGCGATGCTTTATTAGGGGCACTATGTTTAGGTGATATTGGAGTACATTTTCCCGATACGGATACAGCTTATAAGAATATCGATAGCAAAATATTACTGGAGAAAACGGTAAATATGATAATAGAAGAGGGATATTCAATTGTCAATATGGATACGACCCTTTGTTTGGAAGAACCCAAAATAAAATCATTTACAAGACAAATGCGCCAGGTAATAGCTACCATAGCCCGTATTTCAGAAAAGGATATATCAATAAAGGCAACCACTACTGAACAAATGGGTTTTGTAGGAAGAATGGAAGGATTATCTGCACATGCAATTGTCCTTTTAAAAAAGAACGAAGACAGGGACCTTACTAAATAAAACTGAAAATAAGGCCAGGTTTTCTTAATGGTCATCTCTATTTAATGCCTAAACTTCATGAACCTATATATTTGCAGGAATTCATGGAGTAATGCGCAAGAGAGTCTGCATGATAAGATTGATCCTGAATAGGTAAATTTATTTTAAAGCGGATAAATAAGATATGCAAATGAACCCAATCGAAATAAAGATCGTTAACACTACCTCCAATTCATTACCCGGTTATGCTACCAGCGGATCATCCGGTATGGATATTAGAGCTAATCTCGACCAACCTCAATCCCTGCAACCCATGCAAAGGGCTCTGATTCCCACTGGTATTTTTATTGAGATCCCGGAGGGATACGAAGTGCAGATACGACCTCGTAGCGGGCTTGCTATAAAAAATGGGATTACCTGCCTGAATACACCCGGAACTATTGATGCAGACTACCGGGGAGAAATTAAGGTTATTTTAATCAACCTTTCGCAGGAAGAGCAAGTCATTCAGCATGGAGACCGCATTGCGCAAATGGTTGTTCAAAAAGTGGAACAGGCAAAATGGAAACTGGTGGATGAGTTGGAAACAAGCGAAAGAAATGATGGCGGGTTTGGGCATACCGGTAAGAAATAAATGATATTAAAAATGATGAGAGCGATTTTAATTCTTTTGACAGGAACTATTTTAATGACATCGTGCAGGTCAACAAGAAAGATTCAAACTGCCATTGCAAAAAAGGATTCTGTTCAGGTTCTATCTCCTCCTTTAAAATCGGGTGATGATTCAGTGGCATTTATAAGACAGACGGTGGATACTATGCGGGCCGGCATTATCAATTTTACTACCTTCTCTGCAAAAGTGAATGTAGACTACCAGGGAACCGATGGTAAAAAATATGATGTGAATGCCAACCTGCGAATGTACAAGGACAGTGCTATCTGGATTTCCATAACGGCAGTTTTTGGTATAGAAGGACTTAGGGCCTTTATTACGAAAGATTCCGTCAAAATATTAAATAAGCAGGATAAAGTGTATACTGCAAGGAGTGTAGCTTATTTGCAGGAAGTAACCGCCTTACCCTTAGACCTTCATTCCTTACAGCAAATATTGGTTGGCAACCCGGTGTTTGTAGACAGTGTAATAATATCGTATTCAAAAGCAGGAAATACTATTTCATTATTGACCATAGGTAATTGGTTCAAGAATTTGCTTACATTAAATGAAATGTTCAGGATTGAGAATAGTAAACTTGATGATACAGATAATACAAGGAGCCGTACCTGCAATCTGAGCTATTCAGATTATGAAAATAAAAAGGGAGTTTTATTTTCAACAAAAAGAAGAATAACGGTAGCGGAAAAATCAAAACTGGATATCAAACTTGATTTTAAATCATATGATTTTAATGAAACGTTAAGTTTTCCATTTTCTGTACCCAAAAATTTTAAACGAAACTGAACGGATAATTTATCCGGACCGGGCTCGTTATAATTTCTCTGCCAAACCAATTAATAATTCAAAATTCGGAACATGCTTAGACCCCTCTTAATTATTTTTCTTTTCTTCAGTGCTACTGGTTTTCTTTTTGCCCAGGCTACGGATAAAACCGAATTGGAAAGAGAAAGAAAGGAGATACAAAATGAATTGAAGGAAATACAGGGGATGTACAATAGAATAAAAGGGCAGACTAAACAGTCATTAGGTCAGTTGAATATGCTGGCCCGCAAGATTACGCTCCAGGAAAGATATATCAGCAGTATTAACAAAGAACTGAGAATGATTGATGATGATCTATATAAGAGCAACCTTGAAATTTATCGCTTGCAAAAACAATTGGATACGTTAAAATCTGAATATGCCCGCACCATTGTATATGCATACAAAAACCGGAGCAGTTTCGATTATGTGAATTTTATCTTCTCCGCCAATAGTTTTAATGATGCTATTCGCCGGGTGGCTTACCTGAAAAGTTACCGTGCTTACCGTGAAAAACAAGTGACCACTATTCATGAAACGCAGGTATTAATTACAAAACGTCAGCAACAGCAGTTGGGGCGAAAGGAACAGAAAAATGAAGCCTTGAAAAGTCAGACTGTTGAAAGAAATGAGTTAGCCGTTCAGAAAAAGGAAAAAGATGTTGTGGTCTCTAAATTAAAATCACAGGGAAGCGATCTGCAGAAGCAAATTGCAGCAAAAAAGAAGCGGGACCGCGACCTTAAGAATGCACTTACTGCTATTGTCAGAAGGGAGATAGAGGCGGCAAAGAAAAAAGAAGCCGAAAGGATAGCAGCAGAAAAAAAAGAAAGAAGCAGGATTGCTGAGGCGAAAAAGAAAAGTGAAGCGGCCGAAAATCCTGCTAGTCCATCTACGGCACCTGTAGCAGTAGCTGAAAAACCCGAGGTGGTTGAAAAAAAGCCTGAAAGTTATCTTGAACTAAATGAAAGAGACGTAAAGCTAGGCGCTGATTTTTCAAATAATAAAGGCAAATTACCCTGGCCGGTAGATAAAAGTTTTATTAAAATTCCATTTGGAAAATATAAAGTAGAAGGATTTACCAATATATATGATGATAATCCCGGTCTTACAATTGGCACCCAGGTTGGATCGCCTGTAAAATCAGTATTTGATGGAGAAATAATGGCCATACATAACTATGGGGAGGCAGCCGCTGTTGTTGTCCGCCACGGAAAATATTTCACTACTTACAGTAATCTGTCAGGAGTTAATGTAAGCAAAGGATCTAATATTAGAACCGGCCAGGTAATAGGAACAGCTGGTGAAGCAGACGATGGCTCTGGTGGCCAGGTAAATTTTATGGTGATGATTGAAAACAATAATGTAAATCCGGCTGGCTGGCTAAGGCGATAATTAGGCATTTGACCTTACCAGGTGGATATGGATATAAAAATAAAACTCAGGAATGATCAAAAAATATTCTGAAGGGATATTAACCGGAAACCAGTCTAAAGAAATCGTTCATATAATTCTTCATATATAGGAATAATATTGCTGATGTCAAACTTCCTGGCATGCTCCGAAGCGTTCGCTTTAAACTTCACCAGGTCATCATTATTTCTTAGAATATCCAGCGCAAATTTGCTCATCGAACCGGTATCTCCAATATCTGCCATAAATCCGGTATGGCCCTGGATCATGATTTCCTTTAGCCCACCTGCATTTGTAGATATTACGGGCACTCCGGAAGCCATAGCTTCAAGGGCAGCTAATCCAAAACTTTCATAGTCAGAAGTAAGAAGGAACAGGTCGGCTATCGCCAGGATATCTTCCATTTGCTCCTGCTTACCTACAAACCTGACATCATCACAAACGCCTAATGTACGGCTGAGTTCTTCCGCCATCTGTCTCTCAGGACCATCCCCTACAAATAATAACTTACTGGGCAGTTCTTTGTGTACTTCGTGAAATATTTTCACTACATCCTGTACTCTTTTTATCTTTCTAAAATTGGATGCATGCAACAAAATGCGTTCCCCGTTTGGCGCTATTACTTTTTTAAATGCATCAATAGGTTTGCGTGTAAACCTGGCCACATCCACAAAGTTGTAGATCACTTCTATTTCTTTCTCAATTTTAAATATTTTGTATGTTTCATCCCGCAGGTTTTCGGATACAGCAGTAATGGCATCACTTTGGTTTATTGAAAAAGCAACAACGGGAGCATAAGTCTTATCACGGCCAACCAGGGTTATGTCAGTTCCGTGCAGTGTTGTAATAACAGGAATATTTTTTCCCTCATTTTCCAAAATCTTTTTGGCCATATAGGCCGCAGAAGCATGAGGAATAGCATAATGAACATGTAATAAATCCAGGTCATTGTTTTTTATTACATCCACCATGGCACTGGCCAGGGCAGTTTCATAGGGTGGGTAATCAAATAACGGATAAGTAGGCACTTGTACCTCGTGGTAAAAAATGTTAGGTATAAACCCATTCAACCTGACCGGTTGCTGATAAGTAATGAAATGAACATGATGGCCTTTCTGGGCAAGGGCTTTTCCTAATTCGGTAGCAAGCACGCCACTACCACCAAACGTGGGATAGCAAACAATTCCTATTCGCATATAAAAAATAATTGCTCTGTAATAATGCCTAAGTTAACAGTTTTGGGGGAGGAAGGTTTGCCGTTAAAGTAAATATTTATTTTCGCTTCTGGTTTCTTTTATCTTTAGCCAAAAACAATCTCATGCGGGTCATTATTATATTTTTTGTTTTGTTTTTTAATGGTTTGCCTTCGTGGACTCAGAACAAGGATTCGGTGCAGATCCGAAAAATTGCCAACGAAATATTTATTAACAGTAAAGCGTATGATAATCTTCGTTACCTCACCAAGCAGATCGGACCCAGGCTGGCAGGTTCAGCCGGCATGATAAAAGCTGAACAATGGGCAATTAAAACATTACAGGAAAGCGGGGCTGATAAAATATGGCAACAACAATGCATGGTTCCCCACTGGATTCGGGGAGGAAAAGATGAAGCGGGTATTATTTCTTTTCAGTCTATGGCCAATGCAATTGGGAAAACAAAAATGGAAAAAAAGCTGGAGGTAATAGCTTTAGGAAATTCAGTTGGAACGGGTTCAAAAGGAATTGTTGACAATGTGGTACTGGTAAATTCTTTTGACGAATTAGAAGAAAAAAAAGACCTGGTGGCAGGAAAGATTGTGTTTTATAACTATAAATTTAATCAATTATATATAAATAGTTTTTCTGCTTATAGTGATGCTGCCAAATACCGCAGCCAGGGACCATCAAGAGCCTCAAAGTATGGAGCCATTGCAGTTATTGTAAGAAGTATGAGTAATAGCACCGACAACATTCCTCATACCGGATCTACTAGTTATGATACAAACGACCGGGCTATCCCGGCTATAGCAATCGGTTTAAAAGATGCCGATAAGTTAAGTGAAAAGTTGGGGAAGGAAAAGGTCAGTGTTTATATAAAGACTCACGGAAAGTTTCTTCCTGATACTATCGGGCATAATGTTATCGGCGAATTGGTGGGTTCTGAATTTCCCGATGAGATCATTACTGTTGGAGGGCATTTGGATAGTTGGGACAATAGTGAAGGTGCACATGATGACGGGGCAGGTTGCGTGCAGACAATAGAGATATTAAGGACATTTAAAACTATTGGCTATAAACCCAGGCGAACTATCCGTTTTGTTTTGTTTGCTAATGAAGAAAATGGATTAGCGGGAGCCCTTAAATATGCAGAAGAAGCCAGTGCTAAAAATGAAAAGCACATTTTTGCACTGGAAAGTGATGCCGGCGGATTTACTCCCCGGGGATTTGGTTTTGTTGTAACAGACGAACAGTTCAAAAAAATAATATCCTGGCGTGAACTCATGGCACCCTATGGAGCCGGTGATTTTGTAAGAGGCGGTGGTGGAGCTGATATAGGGCCACTTAACAGAACATTAGGAACTGCGATGGCCGGGTTAGCTCCCGATACGCAAAGGTATTTTGATATTCATCATGCCCGCAGTGATGTATTTGAGAATGTAAATAAAAGAGAATTAGAACTGGGCGCTATTAATATGGCGGCTTTAATTTACCTGGTGGATCAATACGGGCTACCTCCCAATAAAAAAGGAGAATAAATCAATAAATGTATTCATCGGGTCAACTTTTCAAGGGCCGTTTGCACATCCCTAAACGGAAACGAATGCAGCACTTTTTGCATAAGAGCTTTTATTTCTGAAGTACACAGGTTCCCGATACTGCCTTCATGGCTGTGATTAATTTTTGTATCATAATTAAAATGTCCGGACTCAATGGCAGTCCCTATTTTTTTATAAGCATCCCTGAACGGCACTCCATTATTAACCAGTTTGTTTACTTCCTCTACGCTATACAGGTATTTGTATTTTTCGTCGCTCAGAATATCCTTCTTCACTTCAATATTCGAAATCATCAGGCCGGTCATTTCAATACAATCCTTTAAAGTTTTAAAAGCAGGAAATAAATGTTCTTTCAATAATTGAAGATCACGATGGTAGCCGGAGGGCAGGTTAGTGGTCATCAATGTTATTTCATTGGGTAAGGCTTTGATGCGATTGCAATGACTTCTTATTAACTCAAAAACATCAGGATTTTTTTTGTGCGGCATGATGCTGCTTCCGGTCGTCAGTTCAGTGGGGAAGCTGATAAAGCTGAAGTTTTGGTTCAAGAATAATGTGGCATCCATAGACAATTTGCACAGTGTATCCGCAACATTGGCAAGTGCAGTCGCCGTTATCCGCTCTGCTTTACCGCGTCCCATCTGGGCATATACCACATTATAATTAAGGTCAGCAAATCCTAAAAGTTTTGTTGTCAAAGTTCTGTTGATCGGGAAAGAAGAACCATAACCTGCAGCAGATCCCAGGGGGTTCTTATTAACCACATCGTAGGCCGCTTTTATTGTCACCATATCATCAATAAAACTTTCTGCATAGGCACCAAACCACAAGCCAAACGAGGAAGGCATAGCTAATTGCAAATGTGTATAGCCTGGCAGCAGATCGTTTTTATATTTTTCACTTTGCAACTGGAGTAGATCAAAAAGAGGTAAAATGCTTTGAACGAGGTTTTCCAGTTCTGATCGTAAAAACAATTTTATATCTACCAGCACCTGGTCGTTGCGGCTGCGTGCAGCATGTATCTTTTTGCCCACATCACCCAGGCTCTTTGTAAGTAACATCTCTACTTGCGAATGAATATCTTCTACATCATTCTGTAGTTTAAACTCACCCTTTTGAATCAATCCGTATATTTCTTTTAAGCCTTCTCGTAATTGCGTAAGTTCTTCTTTTGATAATAAGCCCACCGATTCCAGCATTTCAATATGGGCCAGTGATCCCAATATGTCAAATGGAGCTAAGTACATATCCATCTCCCGGTCATTACCGACAGTGAAAGTTTCTACTTCCTTTAATGAGGATTTATCTTTTTGCCACAATTTCATCTGTAATCTTATTTAATAATTTGGTAGTTGGTATACCTGATAAAAATTCTGTTATACATTAATAAAATAGTGGGGCAATTTTCATATTTACACCAACTGATCCACAAGTTTTATATAAGTGTTGATGCCTTCTTTTATTTCCTCCAGGTATATATATTCATCAGCGGTATGGCTGCGGGCACTGTCACCCGGGCCCATTTTTAAAGTAGCAAATGGCATTAATGCTTTATCCGAAGTAGTCGGGGAGCCATAATAACCCCGGCCTAAATTTACTCCTGCCTTTACCAGTGGATGATCCAGTGCGATGGACGTGGATTTCATTCGGGTAGTACGAGGTTTAAATTTACTTTTCATGTTAGCTTTTAACGCATCCAGTATTTCTTCAAAACTATATAATTCATTTACCCGCACATCTATAACAAATTTGCATTGTGAGGGAACAACATTATGTTGCTGATTTTCTGTATTGATAACTGTCGCTGTCAGTCTTGATTCCCCAAGCAAGGGACTAACCTTTTCAAATTTATAGCTGCGAAGCCAGTTAATGTCATCGAGGGCTTTGTAAAGTGCGTTTTCTCCTTCGTTCCTGGCTGCATGTCCTGACCGGCCTTCCGCAGTACAATCTATCACCATTAATCCCCGCTCAGCCACAGCCATTTCTAATTTTGTAGGTTCACCTACAATACCATAATCCAGTTTGCCAAGATAGGGGAGTACCAGTTCAATGCCATTCACTCCGCTGATCTCCTCTTCTGCGCTGGCGGCAAATACAACATTATGATCGAGGTCATCACGATCGTAATAATAAAGAAAACTGGCCAGCAGGGAAACCAGGCAACCACCAGCGTCATTACTTCCCAGGCCAAATAATTTTCCATCTTTTTCAAATGGACTAAAAGGATCAAACGTATATCCCTTATTAGGTTTTACTGTATCATGATGGGAATTGAGCAGGATGCTGGGTTTGTTTACGTCATAGTATTTGTTCAATGCATACACGTTATTGCCTACCCTGCTATGCTGAATACCTTTTTCACCTATGAATCGGCAAAGTATGCCGGCCGTTTCATCTTCTTCTTTACTGAAAGAAGGGGTGGCGATCAGTTCTTTTAACAAACCGATGGCCTCTTCATACAAAGTAGTTAGTTTATTATTCATTGATAATGGTTGTTCCTGATTTTCCTGATATAAGTTCTGCCAGGTTTTCAGCTTTGCCTATAATAACTTTTTTTACACCGCTTTCCAAAGCCGTAAAAGCATTATCCATTTTAGGGATCATCCCGGCGAATATCTTTTTTTGAGCTTTTAATTCTTCGTAGTAGGGAGGATTTATCTCGTGAATTACTGTAGCGTCGTCAGTGGCGTCCAGTAAAACACCGGCTTTATCAAAAGAATACACCAGGGTTACATCAAAATCCCGGCTCAATCCTTTTGCAAGTTCCTGGGCAATGGTATCTGCATTCGTGTTTAACAATTGACCTTTCTGATCATGCGTGATCGGGGCAAATACAATAGAAATATTTTGTGCCAGTAAATTTTTTATAAGCACTGAATTAATTGCATCTACATCACCCGCAAAGCCATAATCCAATACCGGGTGATTACGCTTATGAGCAAGAATAACATTACCGTCTGCTCCGCAAAGTCCTATTGCATTGCATTGGTTAGCCTGCAGAGAAGCTACTATGTTTTTATTAATATAACCAGCGTACACCATGGTTACTATTTTAAGCGTTTCTTCATCCGTTATTCTTCTGCCGTCAATTAACTGTTGTGTAACTCCCAATTGCTCAGCCAGCCGGGTAGCTAATTTTCCTCCGCCATGGACCAAAATTTTATTTTTCCCAAGGGATGCAAAATTTTTAAGAAATAAAGAAAGCTTGGTTTCATCATCAATTATATTTCCTCCGATCTTAATAATATATAAAGACGAGTCTCCCCCCTCCCCAAAAGGAGAGCTTTGAAGCATGTTAATTGTTTCAGCAATTTTATCTATCACAGAATTTTTGTTTATAAAAATGTCTTCGTCATTAAATCGAAAAACGGTCAGCCCCGGCTTTCTAATTAAACTTCTCAGACTTCATCGTTCCTTTTTACTTCTTCACTTTCATGAATGGCCCCATCAAGTTAAAGGGGATGGCTTAATATTTCACCCAAAACAGCCTGTGCCGCCCACACCCGGTTCGATGCTTCCAGGGTTACTATGCTATTGGGGCCATCAAGTATTTCGTCACTTAGTTCTACATTTCGTCTAACAGGAAGGCAATGCATTACCCGGGCGTCATTTGTCAATTTCAATTTTTGATTGGTCAGCATCCACGATGGATCATTACAATAAATTCTGCCGTAATCATGATAAGTGCTCCAGTTCTTCACATAAACAAAATCGGCACCCTCCAGCGCTTCGTCCTGGTTGTGGGTAATGGTAGCCCCTTTTGTGAATTCTTCGCTCAATTCATAATCTTCGGGGTGTGTGATAACAAAATCTGCTTTACCCCAGGTATTGATCCATTGGGAGAAACTATTTGCTACGCACTGGGGCAAAGGTTTTACATGGGGCGCCCAGGTTAAAACTATGCGGGGTTTAGGATTTACCGTTGAGCTGGCAATCAAATTTGATTTTGAAGTTTCAATTATAGTAATAAGATCAGTTAATGATTGCAAAGGGTGAAGGGTGGCACTTTCAAGACTCACTACCGGGATACCGGCGTATTTGATAAATTGTTTAATATACAGTTCACTATAGTCATCCTCCCTGTTTTTTAAGGAGGGAAATGTGCGGATAGCCAGGATGTCAAAATATTTTCCAAATATGGGTGCGGCATCTTTTACATGCTCTACAGTATTGCCACTCATGATGGCTTCCTCTTCAAATTCAAGCATCCACCCTTCATTTCCTACGTTGAATACAATAGCTTCCATACCCAGGTTCTGCGCTGCAATCTGGGTGCTTAACCGTGTACGCATGCTTGGGTTCAGGAACAAACAACCGATTCGCTTATTGACTCCAAGTAATTTATCAGCAAATGGATTGGCCTTATATGCCAGGGCTTTTTGCACCAGCGCATCCATATTGTTTACATCATGAGCCGAAATGAAATTATTCATCGTACTGAATTTGAAATTTTCCCCATCTTTTGTAAGGGGATTTTGTTCTGAACTTAAGCCATCGAACAAATAAGGGTAGCGTTTTATTGGTTTGTGGCCTGCCCTTAATATTACAAAATATTAAAGCCGCATGATCTAACCTGTTTTATCGGTGAAGATCATGTTAGGATGTCACATTTTCCGCACTCATCTTTGAAACGCTGATCTCTTCTTTTAATGCTTCAATAAAATCTTCTGCATCTCTTTTTTTCAGGGCAAGGGAAGGCAGCAAACGAATTACATTGGGCTTTGCTTCGCCGGTAAATATTTTTTGGTTCCACAGCAAATTTTTCTTCAGGTCTTTCAGATCTTCCGGAACGTCAAAACCAATCATCAATCCTCTGCCCCGGATATTAATTAATTCAGGAATTGCATTCAATTCATCTTTTAAATATTTACCGATCATCACAGCGTTGCCCATTAGCTTTTCTTCCTCAATTATCTCCAGCACAGCCAGTGCTGCGGCGCAGGCCAGGTGATTTCCTCCAAAAGTAGTTCCCAATTGAAAATGTTTGGGCTTAATGTGAGGAGCCACTATAATACCGGCCACCGGAAAGCCATTGCCCATCCCTTTTGCCATGGTATATATGTCAGCATTTACTCCGGAAAAATCGTGGCTAAAAAATTTACCTGTTCTTCCATAACCACACTGAACACTGTCTGCAATGTAGACCGCGCCATATTTATCACAGAGACTCCGGATTTTTTTCAGGAATGAATCATCCGCAACATTTATTCCACCCACACCCTGTATTCCTTCAATGATGACTGAAGAAATTTCTTTTCCATTTTTGGTGAAACACTCTTCTAATTCTTCCTCATCGTTAAAAGGCAGAAAGATCACATTGTCTGTTTCATTTACAGGCGCCACGTAGTTTTTGTTATCCGTAGCTGATACAGCCAGGGAGGTACGTCCATGAAAGGCTTTACTAAACGCAATGATCTTTTTTCTTCCATTGTGAAATGAAGCCAGTTTTAATGCATTTTCATTGGCTTCGGCACCGGAATTACATAGGAATAACTGGTAAGCTTCCTTGCCGGAAATTTTTCCGAGTTTTTCAGCAAGTTGCTGTTGCAGGGGAATTTTTATGGAATTGGAATAAAAAGCGATTTTACCCAATTGTTCTTCGATGCGTTTTACCCAATGCGGATGAGTATGACCGATACTGATAACTGCATGCCCGCCATACAGGTCGAGATATTGTTCGCCTTTATCATCCCATACATAGGAACCTTTGGCTTTTACTATGGTGATGTCATTAAGCGGATAGACGTCGAATAGATTCATTACTTTATTTTCAATTGTTGTAAAGATGGTTTGTAGATCAGGAAAGGAGTAGCCTCCTTTATCCAGGCAGCTTCCTCTTCTTTAAATTTTACTTCCAGTTCCTTCCATGAGTTTTTATTATCAAAATAATCCAGTATCAGTTGGTCGCCTGCCAGCAGTTCAATTGCATTCTTGTCATTGAAAGCTTCATACTTTCCCTGACGCCAGGAAAATTCCGGCGTTTTTTCTTTTATGAATTTTAAAAGGTTTATGCTGTGAGAAAGCGAATGATATTTCTTTTTATTATGCACCATGATGTGTAATCCATTGCATGAAACCTGTGCGTGTTTATGGAAAGACGGAATAAATATCAACGGCCTGGTGTACACATTTTTATTATAAACGGGATGACGGGTAGCATTCCAGTTTTCGCGGAAAACCCAGTTCAAAAAAGGCGCCCCGATTAATTCAAAGGGAAGTGTAGTGCCGCGGCCCTCGCTGATATTGGTTCCTTCCCAAAGGCATTGGCCACTGTATAAACTACAAACCTGAGCCGAGGGAATATTCGGTGAAGGCGGAATGAAGTGATAATCCTTTTTCCTAATGGGGCATATTACCAGTTCCCAGTCTGCCTCCAGTTTATTCTTAAAATACCTGCATAATTCTCCAATAGTAAGTCCGTGCCGGTGAGGGAGTCCTTCAATACCAATAAAAGAGGCAAACTCCTGTTTCATTCGGGTTCCTTCTACCTGCCGGCCTGCGGGGTTTGGTTTATCTAATACAATGATCGTTATATCAAGATGATGAATGGTTATTGATTTCAATAAAAGCCAGACCGTGGTAATGAATGTATAATAGCGGCTGCCGGTATCCTGCAGATCAATGATCAGCACATCAATTCCCGATAATTGACTGGCGCTGGTGGCAAGGGAGGTTTCATTCGTTGTATATAAGGATATCCATTCAACCTCTGCAGAAAAAAACTGGTAACAGGAAGTGACATCAAGCTTTTCCTGGTCCTGCAATTCTCCAAATAATCCATGTTCGGGAATAAATATTTTCTTAAGTTCAGCTTTCCCCATCAACGACTGAAAAGTATATTGCTTAGTAGAAATATGCCAGGCGGTCTGATTGCATAATAAACCTGTTCGGCTGCCTTTTTTTAAAATATTATAGTGCAGCGGTTTTTTCATTATTAAAATCCCTGGGATTTTAATTTAAGACCGGTTGATTCTTCCAATCCAAACATCAGGTTCATATTTTGTACCGCATGTCCAGATGCACCTTTCAGCAAGTTATCAAGCGCTGTATGTACCACTAGTTTACTACCTACTTTCTCTAGTTGTATTATCGCCTTATTGGTGTTGACCACTTGTTTCAAAAAAATAGAATCCTTGCTAATATGTGTAAAAGGATGACCGGTATAAAAGGCGGTATAAAGTTTGGTCAATTCGCCGTGATTCAAATCGCAATGAATCGTTGAACTCACAAAAATTCCTCTTGTGAAATCGCCACGCCAGGGTACAAAGCTTATTCCACCTTCTTCAAGTGGTTGTCCCTGGAAGGATTTCTGTAATTGATTAAGAGATTGATAAATTTCTCCCAGGTGCTGATGCGTAAGTGTTTTATACGCTTGTATATTATTGGCCCGCCAGCTAAAATGAGAAGTGGCCGAAAGTGATTGCCCTGCACCGGTTGATCCCGTAATGCCGGTAGTATACACTTCTTTCAGCAACCCTTCTTTTGCCAGAGGCAGTAAACCCAATTGTATGGTTGTGGCAAAGCATCCCGGATTGGCAACATTGTGTGCTGATCTGATTTCTTCCCGGTTAAGCTCAGGCAATCCGTATACAAAATGGCGTGTTTTTAATTTTGATGCAGGCGCTAATCTGAAATCATTGGCGAGGTCAATGATTTTTATTTTTTCATGCACTTTATTTTCGGTAAGAAATTTTTTGGATTCGCCATGGCCCAAACAAAGAAACAGTACATCTAATTTTCCTTCTTCGAAAAGCTTGTTTTCATTGGTGAATTTAAGAACCGTATCACCAATAAGATCCTGGTGAATTTCATGTACGAATTTGCCGGCATTGCTGCGGCTATGGATCAGGGAAACATGTGTATTGGGGTGGTTGATGAGCAAGCGAATCAGTTCACCCCCTGTATAACCAGCCCCGCCGATTATACCTGCTTTAATGATTTGTGAAGGAATTCTATCTTTCGCAGAAGAAGAAGTCTTACCAATAATCTTACTTTTTATTGAATCTTCCTTTTTCATAACAACATTCTCATTCTATGTCAAAAGCCCGTCAATTTTCCGGTGTTTTTGTTTAATTAGTTGCTTCAATGGCTGTTTTTTGAAGTGGCTTCTGTTTTTACCAAATGGTACATCATCGTTTGATTGCCGAAAATTCTTGTGAATCCTCTGACATCATTGCCGGTAAACCCGGTATTCATTTCCCCATATTTTCCAAAACGGGTGTTCATCAGGTCATATTTACTATCTATCCCTGTTACCTGGAAACGGTAAGGAAATAATTGAACAAATACATCGCCAGTAACGGTTCGCTGGCTGCTTTCTAATAAGGCTTCAATATCTCTCATCACCGGATCCAGAATTTGTCCTTCATGCAACCAGTTGCCGTAAAATTGAGCCAGTTGGTCTTTCCAGTTGAGTTGCCACTTTGTAAGCACATGTTTTTCCAGTGCATGGTGTGCTTTAAGAATTATCATCGGGGCAGCAGCTTCAAAACCTACCCTTCCTTTAATGCCAATTATAGTATCGCCAACATGTATATCTCGGCCAATGCCATAAGGACCTGCTAATTCCTGCAAATACTGAATGGCCATTGACGGATGGGAAAAGGAAAGGTCATTTACTTTTTTAAGTTCTCCTTTTTCAAAATGTAAAACAATTTCCTCAGTACCTGTTTTGGTAATTTTGGTTGGCCACGCATCCTCGGGCAAAATGCCTTTGCTTGATAAAGTTTCTCTGCCTCCAACACTTGTACCCCATAACCCTTTATTGATAGAGTAGGCGGCCTTTTCAAAATTCATTTCAACCCCTTTTGTTTTCAGGTATTCTATTTCTTCTTCACGGCTAAGCTTTAAATCGCGGATTGGAGTCAGGATCTCAATACCGGGGATCATAATATGAAAGATCATATCAAACCTCACCTGGTCATTACCCGCACCTGTGCTGCCATGGGCTACTATATCCGCTTTTAAATCCTCAGCATAATCAGCAATATGCAAGGCCTGGCTCAGTCGTTCGGCCGATACACTTAACGGGTAAGTATTATTCTTAAGAACATTGCCATAAACCAGGTATTTAATAATGCTGTCATAGTAGCTTTTAACAGCATTCACTGATTTATGGGAGGTAACTCCCAATTTATAGGCATGTGCTTCTACCTGCTTTAATTCTTCTTCTGTAAAGCCACCGGTATTTACAATAATGCTATGAACCTCGTAACCTTTTTCCTCAGCAAGATATTTTACACAATATGAAGTGTCCAGTCCTCCGCTAAAACCAAGTACAACCTTTTTACTCATCGTTTTAATTTATCATATTTTATAAATGAAAGAAATGATGAAGCAAGGCTTTCAGATGGCTGCCTCCACTATTTGTATTTTTTTCTTTTTTTCTGAAGGGTTTTAACAGCTTCCATTGTTTGAACCGGAGTAAGCGTTCAAAACCTTTTACATTTTCTTTGAAATATTCCTTGGTTTGTGCAGGTTCATAATGGTCTTTAGGATCAAACAGCATAGCGGTGCACATGCAAATCTTCCTTTCTTTGCTCATCAGTATATCATAATTGACACAGCTTTTGCAGCCAGCCCAAAAAGCCTCGTCCTGGGTAAGCTCAGAATAAGTAACGGGTTCATAACCCAGGTCTGAATTGATCTTCATTACAGCGAGGCCCGTGGTAAGCCCAAATATTTTCGCTTCGGGATATTTTTGTCTTGAGAGATTAAATATCTTTTGTTTAATAGATTTGGCTACACCACTTTTTCTGAATTCCGGAGAAACAATGAGGCCGCTATTGGCCACATATTCTCCGTGCCCCCAGGTTTCTATATAACAAAAACCTACCCAGGTGCCTTGTTTCGTTACAGCAATAACAGCCTTTCCCTCATCAATTTTCATTTCGATATACTCTGGGCTTCTTTTGGCAATACCAGTTCCTCTTGCGTTGGCTGAGGATTCCATTTCATCAGTAATGATGGTTGAATATTTTTTATCATCCTGGGTAGCTACCCTTATGATGATCTCTTGATTGTCCACGTTTAAATAATTGAATAGTGTCGGATGACCAGTCCTGATAATTTTTCCGGAGAAGGATTCACTGACAGGGGCCGTGGTAAAGGGTTCGTCCTGTCAGCACTCAGGGCGGCGTCGTGGGCGGCAAAAA
>JBGTNK010000008.1:0-4357 GCA_041743125.1 Chitinophagaceae bacterium | reverse complement strand
GCATCCTTATCGTAACCCAGAGCATGAGGTATTTGTTTTAAAATAATTAGGAGTCCGATACCGGTAAGCATGCCTTTGATCACTGAAGTAGGAAAGAAATAGGCAATAAAGCCTGCTTTGGCAAAGCCCATAATTAATTGCAGAATTCCTGCGAGAACGACCGCCATTAAAAACATGGGCCAGGAACCAAGTGCCGCGATAGAGGTCAACACGATGACGGCCAATCCTGCCGCTGGTCCGCTAACTCCCAGCGGGGAGCCGCTGGCTACTCCCACTACAATGCCACCAACAATTCCGGCAATAATCCCGGCGAATAAAGGAGCTCCCGAAGCCAGCGCTATTCCCAGGCATAAAGGAACAGCTACAAAAAAAACGACTATACTTGCCGGTAAGTCGCTTTTCAGTTCTTTAAATACACTTTTTGGTCCCATATAGTTGTTTAAGGTTTTGGAAGGCGAAGATAGTGTGTTTATTTTGAATAATAGTATTACTATCTATTTAAGTTGTAAAACTTTTAACTATTTTTGTTTTGCTACTATCGGATGTATTTTACTCACCTTCCGGAAGCCCCATTAATACTGGAAATAAACAAAATGAAATGGAATTACAGGTACAAATAAAAATGAATGAGATGTTGTTTCTCCGGAACCCGGAACTAACTGAATTGGGGAAGAAAATTATTTTGCATAGCATTCAACTGATTCACAAGAACGGATTTGAATCCTTCACCTTTAAAAAACTGGCAGAAGATATTGGTACAACGGAGGCCGGAATTTACCGCTACTTTGAAAATAAACATCGCCTGCTTATCTATATAGTAGCCTGGTACTGGAGCTGGCTGGAGTACCGAATCAGTTTCCACACCCACAATATTAATGATCCCATAAGAAAGATCAGGCAAGTCATACAATTATTAGCTACAACAGTGGAAGATGATATCATAACTAGCTATGTTAATGAAAGCATACTACACCAGATAATTATTGCGGAAGGTTCTAAAGCTTATTTAACCAAACATGTATCAGAAGATAATAAGCAGCAGCTTTTCAAACCTTATAAAGACCTTTGTGCCAAAATTGGTGACATAATACTGGAATGCAACCCCAAATACAAATACCCAAAATCACTCGCCAGTACTATTATTGAAATGGCACATTTTCAGAATTTCTTTATGCACCATCTACCTTCGCTTACTGATTTTGGAAAGGAGAAGGATGATGCAAAAATTGTTTCATTCCTGGAACAACTGGTATTTTCCAGTATAAAAAAGACATAATTGATAGACGGGGCAATAATATATTTTATAAGATCTTCTATATATGGCTTTTGAGGCTTGGTATATTTTGCGTTTGTTTTTATTACCTTAGGTTAAATAAATAGCATAAGCTCCCGTAATATAAAACATGCTGGAATTATATTTTAACCGCAGATCATGAAACCTGGATTTAATCCTTCATTTATAATTATTCCGGTTTTTCTCCTTTTTTCCCCACCAGGAAAATTTAATAAAACAACTTGTACGGATTCAATCAGCAATGAGAATTGGGCGAATAATCTTTTTCAGGCTGAAATTATTTACCGGTCTTTTGACCAGGGAAACAGCTGGCAACCATTTGCAAAGGGCATAGATGGCGGAGCGACTGTCAGTGCATTTTTATCACGTGGAAAAAAAATATACGCAGCTACTGACCAACATGGTATATACAGTATCCATGAAGGGAATACCAACTGGACACATATTAGCAAGGGACTGCCGGCCGGCACCGACATTAATGCATTAATTGAAATGAAGGGTGTTTTTATTATTGGAACTTTTAAAAATGGAATACTTCTCTCCACGGATAGTTGCCGTACCTGGAAAAGCACTGGCAATAATATCACCAACACTCCTGTTCGATGCCTGGTCATTTATCAAAATAAGATTTTTGCGGGCACAGACAATGGCATTTATGAATCCAACGACAAAGGAAATTCCTGGCAACAACTTTTTCGTGGCAGCCAGGTAAATGGTTTTACTATTCTTCATCATAAAATTTACGCCGCTTCCGCCGACGGTGTTTTAATATCGGAAAAGGGGGGTTCCCGCTGGAGATATATCTACCGGCCGCATACTATACATGATATTGCCAATGACGGCAAATATATTTATGCAACGACGCTCGGAGAAGGACTGCTAAAATCAAACAATGATGGCTTGTCCTGGTCCCATATCAACCATGGACTGGGTCCTGCGAATCTTTATACATTTGAAGTTAAACATATCAACAACCAACTTTTTGCAGCTCAATGGAAAGGAATTTACCGATCATTGGATGGCGGTAAAAGCTGGCAATTAATAAAGAATGGCCTACCCGCCTCTACAGCATTTACTACGCTTGACATTGTGCCTGGAGGAATGATAGCAGGCATTGGTCTCAGAAAAAAATGATCACCATTTTATTTCTGTCTTTTTACCCGTTTTAATTGCCTGGTAGATGGCGTCAATCACTTTAAGATCCTTCCACCCTTCTATACCATCTACAGGAACTATGGGCTTTTTCCCTTGCAAAATAATTGCGGCCATTTCATCCATCTGTACTGTCTGATGCGTAACGTGTGAATGGGTTAATTCTCCTTTGTGAGTGCGACCCATTATTGGCCCGTAACCAGTAGAGGGTTGTAATTCTGCGAATCCTTTTTCTCCATTTAAAAAAAATCGGTCCAAATTATTCATACTATAAGTAGATAAACAAGATGCAACAGCTCCATTTGGAAATCCTAATTGAAACAAAATAGTTTCATCAACTCCTTCCTTAAATTTCACAGGATCGTTTTTTGTTTCCTGTGCCGTAACCCAAACAGGATCTTCACCGATCATATACCGTGCGCCATTAATTGAATAAATACCAATGTCCATCATAGCGCCACCGCCTGCCAGCTTCTTATTCAATCTCCATTGATCCGGGTTGCCGATCCTGAATCCGGACAGTCCCTGGAAAAATAAAACCTTCCCAAATTCTCCTTCATGGCGCATGCGTATGATCTCAAGTGTTTTGGGTTCAAAATGCATGCGGTACCCTACAAGCAATTTTACATTCGCTTTATTGCAAGCCTCCACCATATCTTTTCCTTCGCTTGCATTAATCGCCATTGGTTTTTCGCAAATGGCATGTTTACCCGCTTTTGCCACCCGAATTACCTGGTCTTTGTGCAGGCCATTGGGAGTAATAACGTATACAGCGTCAATATCCGGATTGTTTTTAAGGTTATCAAAATTCTCATAGTTGTAGCAATTCTTTTCCGGGATATTATACTTCGACTGCCAGTCCTTTATTTTGGATGGAGTGCCGCTGATAACGCCTGTCAGTTTCGCCATCTTACTTGATAACATGGCTTCCGCCACGCGGGTGCCATAACTTCCAAGACCCATAATGGCCACTTTCAACACCGGCCCCTGGTATAAAGAATTGCCACTGACCTTGTCGCTCTTTTCTTCCAATTGATCGAATATTGGCAAAACGATGGTGGAAGCCGTAAGTTTTTGCAAAAATTCGCGACGTGTATTCATCATGATTATTTAATTTGAAGTTGAAAAATTTTCCCTTTGTGTTTTCGGGATCATTTGCAATGATAAATAATTTACTGCAATACGTAAGGCGAAATATGCTAAATCACCAAGCAGAAGACAAGGAATAAAATTCCAGGATCTTTTTTCCTTTATCTCTTATCTACATTTTCCTCCCGCAACTTTTTTAGTACATTAAGTGTTCGGATAACCAGTGGAACAGTGACAAACAGTATGAAACCAAGAACAAAATATGTAAGCCAGGGTCTTAAAAAAGGCCGGCTACCAATAAAATAACCTGCCGAAACAAAAATCGTAATCCACAAAACTGAGCCAATACTTGTCAAAAATAAAAAACGCCTAAAGTTCAATTTCACTATACCGGCAGTAATACAAGCAAATGTGCGGATAATAGGTAAAAATAATCCTGCCGTTAAGGCAAGCCAGCTATATCTCGTGTAAAAGGCCTCTGCCGTTTTGAGATGTTGCTTGCGAAAAAATTTTGAATCTTCCCTGCTATATAATAACGGTCCGGTTTTTCTGCCAAACCAATAGCCGGTTATATTTCCAAGAATTGAAGCAAATACCAGGAGCACACAAACAGTAAAAAATGAATAATTGAGATCCCCGGATGCTATCCATACCCCTGTGGTAAATAATATAGCCCCAGCAGGAAGAAAGAAACAAAAAAACAAACCTGTTGAGCCATAAATCATAAGCAAAACGATTAACAACCCTCCATTCCTGATGAGTGATTCCGCATCAAATACCTGGAGTAAGTTTGTTACCATAGTTGAGAGCAAGAAATTTTAT
>JBGTNK010000007.1:0-4246 GCA_041743125.1 Chitinophagaceae bacterium | reverse complement strand
TTTTTGTCAGGCAAATTATTCAGAAATGATAGTTTAGGTAAAATTTCTTCTTCAGTTATATCGCCTACTACGACAACTTCTGCATCCCGGGAAGTCATATAGTTATCATAATACCATTGCATATCCGCCAGCTTGAATTTTCCAACGGATTCTTCATTTCCATCACCTGAGATTCCAAATATATGCGATGGACCATAATTTATTTTAGCAAATACAGCGTCTGCAACAGATGCCGGTTGCGTTTTAGCTACCTTAAAGCTCTCCAGGTTTTGTTTCTGAATTCTGCTAAATGCATCCTGAGTGAATTTTGGATTAAACATTCTTTCCTGCAACAACTTTAAAGTAGCATCCAGGTTTTTCTTTTGTGTTTGTACCTGGAAGCTGATATCATCATTGCCGCTGTAAACCGCTATAGAACTGCCCAATTTTTGCAGTTCCCTGCTTATTTCCTCCGAGGTGTAATTTTTTGTATCCTCATTCATCATATCAGTAAAGAATGATGCAAGACCGGCCTTTGATAAATCGCTGGCATTTAATAAATGGCCACCCGGTATTTTAACCGTCAAAGTAACAGTAGGCAATTCGGTATTTTGTGTGCCAATGATCTTAATGCCATTAGGCCATTCTTTTTTCCAGAAGGCAGGAACTTTTACCACCGGGTTAGCACCGTTAGGGGGCATTTTGCTACGGTCAAAATTATCCTTTGCCTTTGTATATTTCAACCCTTCGTATCCATAATCCGGAGGGGTATACTGAGTAGTATCAATTTTAAAATTGTCCTCTCCAACTTTCAGGGCTTCCTGGTTTTTGGGTAGAATGCTTACCGTAACACTGTGCTTGTGTTTTATGTATTTATTGTAAACCCTCATCACATCCTCTTTGGTAACGGCCCGGTAAGCTTGTAATAATTCACCGATCTTATTGGGACTGTCCGTAAATGTTTCAAAGGCCGCCAGCTGAGACACTTTACCCGATACACTTTGTAATCCATTTATCAGTTGTGATTCGTAAGCTCCTTTGAATTTTGCAATATCATCGTCTGTTACACCCCGGGCCTCAAAACTATCCAGGGCATTATCCAGCAAATAATACATACTGGCCAGCGATTTTCCCGGAAATGGAATTACCTGGAAACCCATAAAACCTGAAAGTTCAAAGAGAATGCTGAAACCCCCGGCCTGCAGTGCGAGTTGTTTTTTTGTGAGTTGCTGATAAAGAACAGAATTGTTGCCCTGGCCCAGTATCTGTGCAAGGCATGCCAGGGCTGCCATATCCGGATGATAATTGGGAACTGTTGGGTAGGCCCTCACCATCATGGGAAGCCGGGCATAGTTGTCGGTATAAGAAACAAAACGGTGCCTTGACAATTCCGGCACCATCGCCGGCATTTTTTCTACTTTCGGGCCAGCAGGTATTGAGCCAAAATATTTTTCAACCAACGTTATCACTTCGGCAGGCTTTACATCACCACCTACGGTGACGGTGGCATTGTTGGGGCCATACCATCGAAGGAAGAAGTTTTTCAGATCATTTACATTCACCCTGTTCAAATCTTCTACATAGCCAATGGTAAGCCAGGAGTATGGATGGCCGTAGGGGTAAAGGGTTTTCGATATTTCCTCGAAAAGCAAACCATAGGGCACATTATCATATCTCTCTCCTCTTTCATTTTTTACTGTTTCCCGCTGATTCTCAAATTTAGTTTGTGAAACAGCATCCAGTAGAAAGCCCATGCGGTCCGCTTCAAGCCAAAGCAGTTTTTCCAATTGATTAGAAGGCGCAGTTTCAAAATAGTTAGTACGGTCAGTATTTGTGGTTCCGTTCAGCGTACCACCAGCCTCCGTTATAATTTTGACATGCATCTCATCCTCCACATTGTCGGTTCCCTGAAACATCATGTGCTCAAAAAAATGAGCAAATCCTGATTTGCCAATTTCTTCTCTGGCCGACCCTACGTGGTAGGTTACATCAACATGTGCCACCGGATCGCTGTGATCTTCATGAATAATTAATGTAAGGCCATTGGGCAAAACATATTTCTCATAAGGGATAACGATTTCATCCCCCTTCCTGCTTACTTTTTCTACAAGCTTTGCCTGGGCATTTGCAAGGGTTACAGTGAAAATTGCGATCGCCTGCAGCCATAATAACTTTTCTTTCATGTGTTGTTTATTAAGATTTCGAAATATTAGCTCAGCAAAGTAAAGGAATAAAGGTTTTAAGAGCCCGCCACTTATCATTTTAAACAACCAGCTTTTACAGTTGAAAAAAAGGTAAACTACCCTAATTTTGCGATACAATTTTTTTTACAATGATCCGAAATCAGGAAGTATTAAGTGATGTAGTTATAAAATTTGCAGGTGATAGCGGGGATGGAATGCAATTGACCGGCACCCAGTTTACCAATAATACCGCTTTGCTGGGTATAGATCTTTCTACTTTCCCGGATTTTCCGGCTGAGATCAGGGCGCCAATAGGTACTTTGCCCGGAGTAAGTGGCTACCAGTTAAGATTTTCCAGCGACCGTATTTTTACACCCGGCGATGCCTGCGATGTATTGGTTGCAATGAACGCAGCCGCATTAAAATCAAACCTGTCTGCCTTAAAAAAGGGTGGTAAGATCATTGTAAATACCGACGGATTTGATTCAAAGAATTTGCGCCTGGCTAACTATCCTGATGGAGAGAATCCACTTGAAAACAGCAGCCTGGAAAATTATGAGGTAATAAAAATGGATGTGACGCGGATGACCCGGGAGGCACTGAAGGATTTCACCATGGGAATGAAGGAAAAAGACAGGGCAAAGAATATGTTTGTTCTCGGCTTTCTTTATTGGATGTATGACCGGGACATGGACAATACAACAAGATTTCTGAAGGAAAAATTTGGAAAGAAGGAAGATATCCTGCAAAGTAATTTGAAGGTATTACAGGCTGGTTATAATTTTGGTGACACTACTGAAACTTTTACCACTACATATAAAGTTGAAAAAGCAAAGATGGAACCGGGAGAATACCGGTCCATTATGGGCAACCAGGCAGTGGCTTATGGTTTAATAGCAGCTTCGCAGGTTAGTGGGTTACCCATGTTTCTTGGCTCCTATCCCATTACGCCTGCCTCAGATATTCTTCATGAACTGGCAAAGCATAAAAACTTTGGGATCAGAACATTTCAGGCTGAGGATGAAATTGCTGCAATTACTACCGCTATTGGTGCGGCATACGGAGGTTCATTGGGAGTAACAGCTACTTCCGGACCTGGTATGGCCTTGAAGGCAGAGGCCATGGGCCTGGCTGTTATGCTTGAAATTCCCTTGTTGATAATTGATGTTCAGCGGGGTGGCCCTTCCACCGGGTTACCAACAAAAACTGAACAGAGTGATCTGCTTCAAGCCTATTATGGCCGAAATGGTGAGTGTCCCATGCCCATAATTTCAGCTTCTACACCCGCAGATTGTTTTGACGCCGTTTATGAGGCAGTGCGAATTTCTGTGCAACATATGACGCCGGTTATATTTTTGAGTGATGGATATATTGCCAATGGTGCAGAACCTTGGAAATTTCCAACCACGGAACAGCTAAATCCTATTCATGTAAAATTTAAAACTGAACTGGGCCATGGCGAGGATAAATTGCAACCTTATTTGCGTGATGAGAAACTGGCCCGGCCTTGGGCTGTTCCCGGTGCAGCAGGACTTGAGCACCGCATTGGAGGGTTGGAAAAACAAAATGTTACCGGTAATATCAGTTATGAACCGGAGAACCACCAACTGATGGTTAAGATAAGGCAGGAGAAAGTGGATAAAATTGCAGAGTATATTCCTGATCAAAAAATAGATAGTGGTGCAGATAAGGGAAAAGTGCTTGTATTGGGATGGGGCTCTACCTATGGTGCCATAAAATCAGCTGTAGCTGAATTGACGAAGAAAGGCAATTTGGTCAGTCATGCACATCTGCGCCATATGCGCCCATTTCCCAAAAACCTGGGAGAGATATTGCATAATTTTGAAACGATCCTGATTCCAGAGATCAATAATGGCCAGCTCATTAAGATAATCCGGGATGTATATTTTGTAGATGCAAAAGGCTACCATAAAATTATGGGAGTGCCTATTACCAAAATTGAATTGGTAGAAGAGATTCATAAATATCTGTAACAAGAATATTCGCTTCGGTTCTTAATCTTTTGCCCAATAGTCTACAACCACCACTTTTTCGAGGTGAGGTGAAAGTATAGCTCCAAAAGC
>JBGTNK010000006.1:0-29643 GCA_041743125.1 Chitinophagaceae bacterium | reverse complement strand
CCTGAAAGTGTTGCTGTATTTATGACAGATTTGAAAGGTGAATTTAAATTAGAAGATGGGTCAACAATGAAATCAGATGGAAAAGCGGGTGATGTAGTTATGAATCCGGCCGGTAAACATTTACCTCAGATTGGTAATAAGTCTATCGAGGTGATACAGGTGGAACTTAAATCAGGCAATCCTCCCCGTTGGACGACTACGGCTCCGGAAATTGAATCCGTAAAATCGTTGGTAAAGGATTATGAGAATGGTAACTGGACTGCCTGGTCTACTCATTATGCAGATACGGCAAAAGCATTTCATAACTCAGTTGAGGGAATTTCACCCGCAGCACTGCAGGATGGGCTTAAAAGTTCTCTTTCCAAATTATCGGGCTATCGTTTTTCCGACAAGGAGATATTTTATGAAAGAATTGTTGATAATGAAGGGGACACCTGGGTTTATTTCTGGGGAACCTGGATAGGCAAAGTAGCTGCAACAAATAAGGAAATTGTTATCCCGGTACATCTTGCCATGAAATTTGTAAATAATAAAATCGTCAGGGAGTATGGTTTCTATGACATGTCTAAGCTTATCAATCTTTAACTACCACTAATATTAATATTTGGAATAAGTGGATAACGAAAAAACGAGTCAGATTAGAAAAATCCGGATAGTTAAAAAGGGTTAATTCAAACACGCGGAATTTATTTTCAACTTAAACAGAAAGCATTATGAAAAGATTTTTTTCCTTTATCTTATCTGTAGTATTTAGTTTTTTATTTCTTTCTGCCTGCGGTGATACCGGCCATAACCGGCCAGTAGGAACAAACGAAAATGTTCCGGCACATACAGACACCGCTGATTATTTTCTTTTACGGCCGGAAGTTGAAAAGCTTTATGGTTATTCTCACGCAGTTAAGATTGGAAATGATATAAAAATTTCCGGTGCCGTCAGCATGGATGATGCCGGCAATGCTACAGCCAAAGGAGACCTTTTGCAACAGATGAAAAACTGCTACAGCGACCTGGAAAAAGTGTTAAGCCATTATGGATGCACCTTTGATGATGTAGTAGTAGAAAATGTTTTTACAACCAATATGCCCGAATTTCTAAAGCATTCGGGGTATCGCAATGAAATTTATAAAAAACAATTTCCTACAGGGTCATGGCTGGGTGTTAAAGAACTGGCATTGCCTGATTTTATGATAGAGATTGAACTGGAAGTGCATAAAGCTAAATGAACATGATGAAGAAAAATTAAGACTTGCGAATAAGCAGGCTAACTATATGGGCTTAAATCATCACCGGGCTTCGTGAATATAAACTGTTCATATGAATACAGGAGCAAGGGTTTCCGTTTCAAAATAACCAGTAAAAATTTAAAGGGAGTTTCTTTTTTTAAATTATCATAATAGCGCTGAAAATGAAAATTTCAATTGCACTAATAGTTGTTTTATTTCTATTTCCTGTTTTACTTTCCTGCCGTCAACCTGTATCAACAGCAGACATCAATACGGCCGATACTTCGCTGGAACAACAACAAATTAATATGATGCTGGATTCTTTTAACAGGGCGGCGGCAAAAGCCGACTTCAATACGTATTTTAATTTTTTTACTGATGATGCCATCTTTACCGGAACTGATGCCACAGAAAGATGGGTTAAAAAAGAGTTCATGGTTTGGGCAAAACCGTATTTTGATAAAGGCAAGGCCTGGGATTTTACATCCATGGAACGCCATATTTATTTTGAAAAGTCAGGAAGACTGGCCTGGTTTGATGAATTATTAAATACTCAAATGAAAATTTGCAGGGGTTCGGGAGTATTGGTTAAACAGGGGGACGATTGGAAGCTGCAGCAGTATATTTTATCAACAACTGTTCCCAATGATGATTTGGATGCCGTGATAAAAATCAAAACCCCAGCTGAAGACAGTATTATAAAACAACTGTCAATTAATTAACCACACATAGCAAAAATCTTTATTTAGACCGCTTCATAATGAAGAAGAAATTTATCATTATTCTTACTGCATTTTTACTAACAGCAATTGCTTATGCGCAAAACAAAACTGACTACGGCAACAATCCAAAAGCAGGTAAGTTTGTTAAATTGCGTGGAATCAATATGTATTATGAAATTTATGGAACAGGTTCTCCCCTCCTGATCATTCATGGCAATGGCGGCAGCATTAAAGATTTCACAAAACAGATTCCCTACTTCTCAAAAGAATACAAAGTAATTCTTGCCGATAGCAGGGCTCAGGGAAAATCTGCTGATGGCGGTGATTCAATAAACTATGAAATGATGGCCGAAGATCTCAACGCACTTTTAGATGATCTTCGCCTAGATTCCTGTTTTGTTATTGGCTGGAGCGATGGCGGCATCAATGGATTATTGCTGGCTATCAACCATCCTGAAAAAGTAAAAAAACTGGCAATAACCGGCGCTAACCTATGGCCCGATACTACCGCTGTGGATCCATCTGTTCATAGATGGCTGGATGGCCTTGTTGACTCTTTAAAAACAGTGCTGCAAACGCCTGCAATAAAAAATCAATATAAACTTTTGGAGATGATGACCAGGGAGCCCAATATATCGTTGGAACAATTGCATACCATCCAATGCCCTGTCCTTGTTATTGGTGGCGATCATGATGCGCTGCTGCCCAGGCATACTCTGGTCATTGCAGAAAATATTCAAAAATCGTACTTATGGATCATTCCCAATTCGGGCCATGCTACACCCTTTAATTACAGCAATCAATTTAATGAAACGATCAATGAATTTTTTAAAACTCCTTACCGGGTAATAGAAGGAACAGACAGGTTGAATTAATTCCGGTTTAATTTAATCTGCAAGTCAAACAAAACCTCATGAACAAGATACCATTACTCTGCCTGCAATTAATTTGTGTGTATTCACTGCATGCCCAAAGCGGAGTTAATAATTCAACATACAACGCTCATGAGCTTTTTGCAAAGGATTTTGATCCACCGGCAGGTAATGCATTCCGATCAGCAAAAGGAACACCCGGGCCCATGTATTGGCAAAACAACAGCAGTTATCTCATTCATGCTACCCTGAGTGAAAGAGATACTTCATTAACAGGCGATGTAACTATTACTTACACAAATAACAGTCCCGACCAACTGGATTATTTATGGCTTCAGTTAGATCAAAATATTTTTCAATCATCCTCAAGATCTGTTGCAGCAACTCTTTATCCGGGCAACTACTTTGGCGTACTTGGAAATACTAACGGAGGATACAACATTAAAGATGTAACAGTAACTTATGCCGGTAAAACATATTCTGTACAGCCGATCATTACAGACACCAGGATGCAGATCCGCTTAAACAAAGCGTTGCAATCAAAGGGGGATAAAGTTTCAGTAAAAATAAATTTCAGTTTTATTATACCGGTTAATGGCGCCGGCCGTTTTGGCAAAACCTACTCTAAAAATGGGATCATTTATCAAATGGCCCAATGGTATCAACGCATGTGTGTTTATGATGATGTAGAAGGATGGAATACGCTGCCCTATTTGGGCCTGGGTGAATTTTATTGTGATTATGGAAATTATGATTATTACATTACTGCACCTGCAGAAATGATTGTATATGGTTCCGGCGATCTGAAGAATGCCGCAGAAGTATTAACAGCAGAACAGATAAAAAGACTGGCTGCCGCTGCAAACAGCGATAAAACTGTCACCATTATTGGCGCTGATGAATTAGGCAAACCTTCACTGCGCCCCGCTTCCAAAGAAAACCTCACCTGGCATTTTACTATGAACAATACCAGGGATATCGCCTTTGCTGCATCAAAGGCATTAATATGGGATGCGGCAAAGGTCAATTTACCTTCTGGTAAAAAAGCATTGGCCATGTCATGCTTCCCGGTAGAGAGCATTGGAGATACTGCCTGGTCCAGGTCAACCGAATATTTAAAAGCCAGCATAGAAATTTATTCCAAAAACTTTTTTGAATATCCCTGGAACGTGGCAGTAAGCGCCGCCGGTTCAACGGAAGGCATGGAATACCCCGGCATGATCTTTAATAATTACAAAGAAACCAGGGCCAGTTTATGGTTTCTTATATCACATGAGATCGGGCATAACTGGTACCCCATGATCGTGGGCAGCAATGAGCGGAGATATATGTGGCAGGATGAGGGCTTAAATACGTACATTAATTTTATAGCCAACGATATTTTTAATAATGGAGAATACCAGGAGGACGACCACTATTTCGAAAAAGAATTTTTTGCCTCCCGGGATTATACCCGGTTCATGCAATACAAAGATCCCCTGATGACAGTTTCAGATGCTATGGATGCAGAACAGCATTATCAATATTATGGTAAAACAGCATACGGACTCAACCTGCTCCGTACGGTGGTGGTAGGTAAAGAGAGGTTTGATTATGCATTCAAAAAATATACCGAAGCATGGGCTTTTAAACACCCAACCCCTTATGACTTTTTTCATTGTATAAATAATGCCACAGGTGAAGACCTGAACTGGTTTTGGAAAGAATGGTTTTTTACAACCTGGAAACTGGATCAAACAATAACCTCAGTGAATTATCCAGACAATGATCCATCAAATGGTGCCTTGATCACTATTGAAAACAAGGGTAAAATGATCATGCCGGTTATTTTAAAAATCATTCAGGTCAATGGACAAACGGAAACTGTAAAGCTGCCTGTTGAAATATGGCAGCGGGGCGGCACCTGGAATCTTAAATATCCTTCCTCTGTAAAAATTGATAAAATAATTCTTGACCCTGATAATGTTTTGCCGGATATGGATAGAAAAAATAACGAATGGATCAGTAAATAAAAAAAATTAAAAAGCGATATGGACAGAACGTATAAATACCTCGGCTACTTCATGCTATTATTAATCCCGCTGATATTTGCCGGATTTTACAAAAGCTATTTTCAGCCCTTTCCAAATTTTGGAGCGAAGTTTAACGAGAATGTTCATATCCATTCTGTCCTTGCCACATTATGGGTAGCCATTTTGATTACCCAGCCTTTTTTGATCGTTAATAAAAAAGTAGCCTGGCATCGCCGGCTTGGCAAACTCTCCTATTTTGTTTTTCCATTATTGATCTTCTCATTTGTTCCCATGATAATAAAAAGTTACAATAAAGGAGATTTTCAATTTCTATTCTTTCCCATAGGAGACGGTGTTTTACTGATACTGTTTTATACACTGGCCATCTATTTTAAAAGAAAAACCGCCAAACACATGCGCTATATGATCGCATCGGCATTTGTTCTTCTGGGGCCAACATTGGGGCGCATTGGGCCATACCTGTTGGGATGGAGTGAACTGCTTACGCAGAATGTTCAGTATGCAATTATTTACAGTATATTAATCAGCCTTTTTTATATGACATAAAAAACAAAAAAAGATTTCAGCCATACATCATCGCAATAGCCGCCTTTATGATTCAGCAAATTGTATTTCATATAATATTTTTATAAACTACTTTTCCTTCAAGCAAAAATGAAAATAAAAATATTATTCCTCAGTATGTTGTTTACGTACCAGGTCCACGCCCAATCATGGGGAAAAATACACCGTAAAGCCATTGTTGCGGATTCTCATAACGACATTCTGATGAAGGCGGCGGATGAAGGAATCGTTTTCGACCAGGATCTCACCGGGAAAACGCACACCGATTTAAACCGCTTGAAAACAGGAGGGGTGGATGTTCAAATATTTTCTGTGTATTGTGATGGTGACGCAAAAAATCCCTTTGCTTATGCCAACAGGGAAATGGACAGCCTTGATGCCGTAGTAGCCCGAAATCCTGATAAAATTGTAAAGGTTACCAATTTTGCTGAACTAATAAAAGCTGTAAGGCAACATAAGCTTGCCGCTATTGTTGGTGTAGAAGGCGGCCACATGATTGAAGACGATCTCAATAAATTAGAAGCATTATATAAGCGGGGTGCAAGGTATTTAACCTTAACGCATAATATGGCCCCCACCTGGGCTACCAGCGCAGCAGACGAAACCACGAACCCTAATCTGCCACAGAAGGGGCTAACAGAATTTGGTAAACAGGTCGTGCAAAAAATGAATGACCTGGGAATGATGATAGATGTAAGCCATGCCGGGGATCAAACCTTTTGGGATGTAATAAAAATAACTACCAAACCAATCATTGCCTCGCATAGTTCCGTGTATACCCTTGTTCCCAGCCGCAGGAATTTAAAAGATGACCAGGTAAAAGCAATCGCAAAAAATGGAGGAGTGATACAGGTAAATTTTAATCCAGGATTTATTGACAGCAGTTTTGACAAAAAAGAAACTGCTTTCTTTAAAAGGCATGCGGCGGAATGTGATTCTTTAAAAAAAGCAGGCATGCAGGAATGGTATATAATGGATTTTATTTACAAAAAATATACAGCAGAAACAAACGCCATACGGCCGCCGTTATCCCTGGTGATTGACCATATTGACTACATCATCAACCTGGTGGGGGTTGATCATGTGGGCCTGGGCTCTGATTTTGACGGAATCAATCTGACACCACGACAATTGGATGATGTTACTTCCTATCCGGAAATAACAAAAGCTTTGATAGAAAAAGGATACCATAAAAAGGACATTAATAAAATACTTGGCGCAAATCTGCTGCGGGTTTTAAAAGCAAATGAAACAAAATAAATATGAATCGGTTAACATTATTAATCCATTTCCTTTTTACAGGCTTATCTGTAATATTTGGTCAGGCAAAGATCATTGACATGCATATTCATTCCTATTCTGACAGTGATTTTGGTATGCGTGAACCGGCAACGGACTATTACGGTACGAAAGGTTCTGTAAATGCAGAAGCGCACCGTGAAGCAACATTTGCGGCATTTAAGAAATTCAAGATAGTAAAGGCAGTTGTAAGCGGTAATCCTGAGAGTGTAGAAAACTGGGTGGCAAGAGATAGTCACCATATTGTTATCAGGGGCATCCTGTCTTTTTTACCTAATGATTATGGCCTGGATACTATTAAATTTGAGCAACAGGTAAAGGATAAAAAAATTGAAATATTTGGAGAATTGGGTCCTTATTATTCAGGCACCACATTGAGTGATTCTATCTGGCAACCCTATCTGCGCATTTGTGAAAAATATGATATTCCTGTGGCCGTACATACAGGCGGCGGTGATCCGGGAGGCACCTATTCATGGTCGCCAAAGGCAAGGCTGAATTTGGGCGACCCATACCTTATAGAAGATGTGCTGGTGAATTATCCTAAGCTCAGGATTTATCTGATGCATGCGGGGGGTGAAGAATGGTATGAACATACCCTGAGACTAATGGCTTATTATCCGCAGTTATATACTGATATTGCCGTTATGCTCTGGGTAGAACCCAATACCAAAAGAACGATTAAGAATTTTCTTCGTAACGCCAAAGAAGCCGGTTATCTCAACCGCGTAATGTTTGGATCTGACCAAATGAAGTGGCCCTATGCTATTAAAAAATCAATTGACTTTTTAAACAGTTTGTCTTTCCTTACAACGAAGGAAAAGGAAGGTATATTTTATAATAATGCAGCCAGGTTTTTAAAATTAGAAAAATGATTGCATGAAAAAATACTCTCTGCAATTATTTTATTGAGCATTATGAGTTATCCTATGGTTTAATTCAATATTTTCAAAATAAAAAAATATTTCGCTACAGGTATAATGAGCCCATAATTTTTTTATACTCCGGAAAATAAAAAGACATAACAGCCTTAGATGACTAACTTATTATAACATTGATTTGATAAAAAGTAAATATGTTGTACGCTAATAAAATGCACATTGCAGTTTTTACTATTGTTTTATTTTCAGCATTCCTGGTAAATGCCCAATCCATACTTCCGCCTGTTATGGAGTGGCACGGCAAAAGCGAATCATTAATTGTCAAAGCAAATAATTTATGGATAACGCCTGCAGAAAAATCGGGTTTTGTAATGACACCTGGCTATAACGAAACCATAGAATGGTTCAGGAAATTAACAGCTGTTTCGCCATTATTATCCATGCTTTCCATTGGTAAAAGCATAGAAGGTCGAACTATATTTATGATCATCGCCTCCACCGAAAAAAGCATAACAGCCGCTGGGTTAAAAAAATCTGCTAAGCCAATTTTACTGGCGCAGGCGGGCATTCATTCCGGTGAAATAGATGGTAAAGATGCTGGAATGATGTTGCTGCGTGATATCGCCTTTGGCAATAAGAGATCTTTATTGGATAAAGTAAATTTTCTGTTCATCCCCATTCTGAGTGTGGATGCACATGAACGGTCCTCACCCTACAACAGGCCCAACCAGCGGGGTCCGCAGAATATGGGCTGGAGAACAAACGCACAAAATTTAAATTTGAACAGGGATTTTTCAAAATTGGATACCAGGGAAGTAAGAGCGGTGGTACAGGTAATGAATGAATACGATCCTTCTTTTTATATGGATATTCACGTTACGGACGGAGCCGATTATCAGTACGATATTACCTTTGGAGGCCTTGGCTTGCAGGGCAATTCTCCAGGCATTTCCCAATGGTTGGAAACTATATATAAGCCGGCAGCTGATAAGGACCTGGCGGCAAACGGGCATATACCAGGACAATTAATATTTGCTTTAAATGATATGGATTTTTCAAAGGGGAATGTATTGATAGCAGGAGGGCCCAGGTTTTCAGACAGCTATGGCAACCTGCGGCATATGCCATCTTTACTGGTAGAAAATCATTCTCTAAAACCATTTAAGCAAAGGGTGTTGGGCACTTATATCTTATTGGAAAGCACCTTAAAAATTTTAGCAAACCAGGGACTGGCTTTAAAAGAAATTATAAAAACAGATAGAGCCTTAAGGTCAGAAAAAGTTTCCATAGCCTGGAAAGTGCCTCAAATGAAAAATGCAGTAAATTTTGAAAAGGCCTCCGAACTGCAAACTGTAATTAATCCCTCCCTGGCACCAGATAGCCTTAATTTTTTGGGAATAGAATCAAAAATTGTAAAGTCCCCGGTTACCAATACTGACTATATTGAATGGTTGGGCAAACCCGTTACGACGACGATCGTGAACTATAAAGGCACCGAACCAACGGATTTTATCCGAAGGCCAAAGGGATATTGGATTCCTGTATCATGTGATGAAGTAATAGCAAGATTAAAATGGCATGGTATTAAAATGAGCACCATTTCCCTGCCTCGGGAAGTAACGGTAGAAATGTATAGAATTGAAAATGCCAAATTCGAAAATGAAGATCATAAAGCAGTTCCTTTTGAAGGGCATATGCAGGTAAATGGAACTACAAAATCTGAAATGCGAAAACAATTGTTTCCAAAAGGCTCTGTATTTATTTCAACGGACCAGCCATTAGGTGATCTGGCCATGACATTACTGGAACCCATTTCAAAGGATTCTTTTTTTAGCTGGGGATTTTTTCTTTCCATTTTTCAACGAACGGAATATATTGAAACTTATGTGATGGAGCCGATGGCAAAAAAGATGCTCGACAACTCACCTGAATTACGAAAAGAGTTTGAAGAGAAAAAAGCATCAGACAAAGCTTTTGCAACTAATCAGCATGCTATTCTCAGTTGGTTCTACAGCAAAACAAAATATTATGACGAAAGATATTTATTATATCCGGTGGGAAGGGAATTGTAAAAAATCAATACAAACAACATGAAATTCATCTCAACCATTTTATTGCTTATCTCAATACCAGTTTTAACAGAGGCACAAAAACCCCGTGCAAGAGATATCGGAATTCCATTTGAAGGAACAACAGGAAAATTCAATGCCATCACAGATGTGAAAGGTGTTGAAGTGGGTTACAGTACCATCATCTCAGGCTCAGGAAAAAATATCCGCGGCAAGGGCCCGGTGAGAACAGGAGTTACAGCCATTTTACCAAGAGGAAGAAATAATAATCCTGTTTATGCCGAATGGTATTCCTTAAATGGCAATGGGGAAATGACGGGCACCACCTGGGTTACAGAATCCGGATTTTTGGAAGGCCCGGTGATGATCACCAATACCAATAGCGTAGGAGTGGTAAGGGATGCCGTTTTGAAATGGTATGTAAAAAAAGGCTGGTACCGGGAGGATTATTGGTACACCTATCCTGTGGTAGCAGAAACTTATGATGGCAGCATGAATGATATTTACGGGTTTCATGTAAAAGAAATCAATGCCTGGGAAGCGTTGGACAGTGCAAGATCCGGATATATCAAAGAAGGAAGTGTAGGTGGTGGCACAGGCATGATGTGCCTGGGATTTAAAGGCGGGTCAGGTACTGCTTCAAGGGTATTTAAAATAAACGACTCCACCTATGCGCTGGGCGTATTTGTACAATCCAATTTCGGCAGAAAAAGAAATCTGACCATTGCAGGTGTACCGGTGGGAAAGGAATTAAAAGATACAATGAACTATGAGATCAAGGCGCCGCCTTCCTATCAACAGGAAGGTGATGGCTCCATTATAGTGGTGGTGGCAACAGATGCTCCCTTGCTTCCCCATCAATTAAAAAGAATTGCACAACGGGTTTCCCTGGGTATCGGGCAAGTAGGGGGACAGGGTACCAATGGTTCCGGTGATATTTTTATTGCCTTCTCCACAGCTAATCCCACTGCTTTTCAAAGAGAAAAGTTTACAAAACTTGATGTTGTGCCCAATGATTTGATCAATCCATTATTTGAAGCTACCATCCAGGCAACAGAAGAAGCCATCATTAATTCGATGGTTGCAGCTGAAACAATGGAAGGCATCAATAATAATAAGGCGTATGGCTTGCCGCACAAATTGGTAATTGATGTGTTGAAAAAATATAATAGGATCAGGTAAACTCAGAAATTATTAAAGTTCTTAATCAATTTGAAGGAATGAAAAAACTAACGGTATTAATGATGGTGCTTTCATGTGCAGGGCTGTTACCGGCGCAGGAGATCCCGTCTTTTGATTATTCTTTTAATCACATAGCTATCTCGGTTAAAGATGTAAACCGGTCAGCTGAGTTTTATAAAACTGTGTTACTACTTCCTGAAATTACCAATCGCTCAAAAATTGAAGGTGTTCGTTGGTTTGCACTGGCAGATGGACGGGAGCTGCATCTTATTTCTGGGATAAAAGAAAAGGTAAGTATAAATAAGGCGGTTCATATAGGATTATCAACGCGGTTATTTGATGATTTTGTAAAAAAGATAATCCAACAAAGAATTCCGTATTCAGACTGGCCGGGCAAACACAATACGGTAAATATTCGTGCCGATGGAATTAAACAAATATTTTTCCAGGATCCTGACGGCTATTGGGTAGAAGTGAACAGCGAAACCGGGGCGGCTACCCAATCAACCAAAAATGAAATTTGGCAATTGGAAGAAAACTATTGGGCATATGTAAAAACAAAGGATCTCAAAGCTTACATTAGTTTATGGGATGACAATTTTATTGGCTATCCCAGTAATAATATCATTGGAAACAAAGAGCATATTACGGATTGGTTGGTTGAATTATACAAGGAAAAATCAGGCGATTATAATTATGAGCTGACGAGGAAGGTAGAAAATGTGTTTGATAATATTGTAATTGTATTATACGATGTAGCTCAAACCTGGACCAATGAAAAAGGAGAAATAGCAAAAAGGAGTGATATTAAAATTACGCATACCTGGAAGAAAACAGACAAGGGCTGGCTGATCATCGGAGGTATGGGAGCAAATAAATAACTGGGAATAGAAGCTATTAAACCCACGGAAATTTCATTTGGATTAAAAAAACTTTTTGGCCTAATCCTTTCATCATGCAACCAAACTTAACTGCTAATTCCAGGCGAATTGAATCCATCGATATCCTTCGTGGCCTGGCCATGGTCATCATGGCGCTGGACCATGTAAGGGATTATTTTCATTACACTGCCAATACGGATGACCCGTTAAATTTTGCTACCACCACACCCTTTTTGTATTTCACCAGGTGGATTACGCATTTTTGTGCACCCATATTTGTGTTTCTATCGGGCACTTCCATTTACCTGCAAAGTCTGCGTAAAACAAAAAAAGAACTGAGTGCTTTTTTAATAACAAGAGGGCTTTGGTTAATATTGGTGGAAATTGCTATTATTTCCCTGGCCTGGACATTTAACCCGCAATATCAGTTTATTCCCCTCCAGGTCATCTGGGCTATTGGTATCTGTATGGTGCTGCTTGGCTTACTGGTATGGCTTCCCTATAAGTTGATATTGATACTTGGTCTTCTCATTGTGTTGGGTCATAATTGGCTCGATCGCTTTGATAATGCCTCATGGAGTAACAGCTTTTGGTGGGATCTTGTTCACCACGCATTTTTTACGCCTTATCCTTTTGCCCCTGGTCATTACGTCATTATTGTTTACCCGTTTCTGACCTGGCTGGGGGTAATGATGCTGGGGTACTGTACCGGTATATTTTTTAAAGCAAATTATTCTTCAGGGCAAAGGAGAAAAATATTTATTGCTATCGGGTCTTTTCTCCTTGTGATCTTTATTGTGTTACGTGGCATCAACATATACGGAGATCCTTATCCATGGACTACACAAAAAAATGGACTCTTTACTTTTCTATCTTTTATCAACGTTCATAAATATCCGCCTTCCCTTTTGTTTTTATGCGTCACCATCGGTCCTTCCTTTTTTCTTTTGGCTTTCTTTGAAAATATTAAAAATGCATTTACCGATGTCCTGAGGATTTATGGCAGGGTAGCTTTTTTTTATTATATCCTTCATCTCTACCTGATTCACTTGTTGGATGTGATATTCTTTTTTATACGGGGACATGCTCTAAAAGAGGCAACCAATACAGGACAGTTACCCTTTTATTTTGTGGTGCCCGGTGAAGGTTTTGGTTTAGCCGGAGTATATATAGTGTGGGCTTTTGTAGTGATCACCCTGTTCCCGTTGTGCAAATGGTACAATAATTATAAATCTAAACATAAAGAAAAACGGTGGCTAAGTTATTTGTAAAAGGCGTCACTGGGTAAGAATTTATTTATAGAAATTTAAAAACAGGCTTTATTTTTTGTTACAAACGTTTATTATGTCAACCGCTATTGCTTTGGACAATCCGCTTGTGAGGAAAAGAATTTATTCCATTGATCTGTTGAGAGGTCTTGTCATGATCATTATGGCTCTTGACCATGTGCGGGATTATTTTCACGCTGATGCATTCTTGTATGATCCGCTTGACCTGGAGAAAACAAATGTGATTTTGTTTTTTACCCGCTGGATCACTCATTTTTGCGCCCCGGTATTTGTGTTCCTCGCCGGTACCTCGGCTTTTCTTTCCGGACAACGTAAAACGAAAAAGGAATTATCCCTTTTTCTTTTAAAGCGGGGATTATGGTTGGTTTTCATTGAACTTTTTATTACCAATTTCGGATGGAATTTTGCCATCACCTTTCCAACTATTTTATTTATTGTAATATGGGCGTTGGGAATAAGCATGATCATACTGGCCGCCCTCATTCATCTTCCCACAACCTTTATCCTGATTACAGGAATTCTTTTAGTGGCAGGTCATAACCTTCTTGATGGAATTCATTTTACCGGAAATAATTGGCCGGCATTTGGATGGTCTCTCCTCCACGAGCCGAATTTCTTTACCTGGCAAGGACGGCTTGTGTTTATCGGTTATCCTGTGATTCCCTGGATAGGCGTAATGGCCCTCGGGTATTGCCTCGGCCAATTATATACCACTGATTTTGATCCAAACAGGAGAAGGAAAATTTTGCTGGTCATCAGCGCTGCTGCAATTGGTTTATTTATTTTACTTCGGCTTACTAATTTTTATGGCGATTCTTCTCCCTGGAGCCGGCAGCAATCTGTTTTTTTTAGTTTTCTTTCTTTTCTTAATACCTCAAAATACCCTCCTTCTTTATTGTATATTTTAATGACACTGGGACCTGCGGTATTGTTCCTGGCTTTTACCGAAAGGACCAACCATGCCTTTGCAAAGTGGGTATCTGTTTATGGCCGGGTGCCTATGTTTTATTATCTCGTGCACATTTATCTGATTCACTTGCTGGCTATGATTTTTTCGGAGATATTTACCGTCTTTGACTGGCGGAATTGGATATTGCAACAGCCCCTGTGGTTTAATGACGCATTGAAAGGATACGGGTATTCACTGGGAATTGTTTACCTGGTCTGGCTTTTTGTTGTTATTGCATTATACCCCTTATGTAAAAAGTATGACCGGTATAAGCAAAATCATAAAGAAAAATGGTGGTTGAGTTTTTTGTAAATTGTAGTGCAGGAAAAATAAAAAACATCACCATGCGAATGTCAAAAAAAACGAGACTATTAATAACCTGCTTCCTCTTGTCTTTTACAATAGCAGTTGCTCAGTCTTTCACTCATGTAAAAAAAATGGCATATGGCGATTCATTGCGGCTGGTGGAAATGTTTAAAGACCTGCATCAAAATCCTGAGTTGGGTTTTATGGAAGTCCGCACCTCAGCCATTGTTGCCAAAGAATTGAAAGCATTGGGCTATGAAGTAATAACGGGCATCGCGAAAACAGGAGTTGCAGCCATTTTGAAAAATGGAAATGGACCCGTGATCATGTACCGTGCTGATATGGATTGCAATTCGGTAAAAGAGACCACCGGTTTATCATACGCAAGCACAAAAACGATGAAAAAGGAAGATGGCACTGAAGTACCGGTGATGCATGCCTGCGGACATGATGCACATATTACCTGGATGCTGGGCATCGCAAAAATAATGGCCGATCAAAAAAAGAGTTGGAAGGGCACCCTTGTTTTTATTGCCCAACCGGCTGAGGAACCCATGCAGGGTGCAGAAGCCATGGTGGCTGATAAAATGTACGAAAAAGGAGTTCCTGTCCCTGACTATTTATTTGGCCTTCATACCTGGCCAATTCCTGTTGGCACTATTTATAATGGCGTTGGAGAGCGTACTGCCGGTAGTGACCAGTTGGACGTTACTTTTTTTGGTATCGGCGGCCACGGGTCATCGCCGCAATTGACAAAAGATCCGATCGTGATGGGCAGCACGGCCGTTATGCAATACCAGACGGTTATCAGTAGAAGTATTGCTGCACAGGATGCAGCTGTTCTAACGGTGGGAGCTTTTCATTCCGGCATTGAAAATAATGTGATACCGCCTTCTGCACTATTAAAATTGAACCTTCGTTGGTTCAATGAAAATGATCGCAATATTTTGCTTGATGGAATCAGAAATATTAATGAAGGTATTGCCATGGCAAACGGGCTACCTAAAGAATTATATCCCACTATCACAATGAAAAGCATGGTTTATCCATTGGTTAATAATGCAGCAATGGTAAAAAAAATAAATCAATCGCTTTTGACGATCCTGGAACCGGCCAATATTATTACCAATACACCTGCCATTATGGGATCAGAAGATTTTCACCACCTGGTTATTCATAATAAAAAAACGGTGTATGATTTTATAATGGTGGGGACCGCCAGTGCAGACCTCGTTTCGAAAGCCATTGCAGAAGGGAAAAAATATCCATTCTTCAATCATAACGGAAATTACAAGGTTGACCTTTCTGCTATTCCTTTGGGCGTAGTGATCGGGGCAACCGCGTTATTAGAAATGTTCAGATAATTTAAAAAAAAATTCATGGGTAAGATCATCATTTTATTTCTTTTGGTTTGTGCAGGGCCGGCAGCTGCTCAGATTGAAAAATACAGAACGAATATAAGTTTGGCTGCAAATAAAATAGAACAAAAGGTCATTGAGTGGCGCCGGGATATACATGAACATCCTGAATTAGGAAACAGGGAAGTAAGAACAGCAGATATAATTGCCAGCCACCTGAAGGCATTGGGCATGGAAGTAAAAACGGGTGTCGCTAAAACAGGGGTGGTAGCCTTATTGAAAGGAGATAAGCCGGGTCCTGTAGTGGCACTTCGTGCTGATATGGATGCCTTGCCTGTGGAAGAAAAAACAGGGTTGCCTTTTGCATCAAAAGTTAAAGCTACTTACAACGGAAGAGAGTCGGGAGTTATGCATGCCTGTGGTCATGACTCGCATGTTGCAATATTGATGGGAGTGGCGGAAATATTATCAGGTATGAAAAAAGAATTGCGGGGAACGGTCAAATTCATTTTTCAACCCGCAGAAGAAGGAGCTCCTGCAGGCGAAGAAGGTGGTGCAGAACTAATGATAAAAGAAGGCGTATTGGATGATCCGAAAGTGGATGTGATCTTTGGCCTCCATATCAATGCACAGGAAGAAGTGGGTAAAATAACATACCGGCCGGGTGGAATGCTGGCTGCCGTAAGCGATATGAAAATTACCGTGAAGGGTAAACCTTCACATGGAGCTGAGCCCTGGTTATCAGTAGACCCTGTGGTGGTTTCGGCACAAATAATCAACAGCCTTCAAACTGTTGTGAGCCGGAATGTAAATATCACGGAGAATGCTGCCGTGGTTACTATCGGTTCTATACATGGGGGCACCCGGTCCAACATCATTCCGGAAGAGGTAGAAATGTTGGGTACCGTCAGAACCTTAAGTATAGCCGATGAATCATTGGTATACCAACGCATCCGCGGGGTAGTGGAGAAAACAGCAGAGGCTGCCGGAGCAACAGCCGTTCTTGAGTTACCCTATTCAAGCCATTATCCGGTTACGTTTAATGATATTGCTCTTACGGCCGCCATGTTGCCTTCCTTACAAAAAACAGCGGGAACCGATAAAGTAGTACTGGTTCCGGCAGAAACCGGGGCCGAAGATTTTTCTTTCTTTGCTAATAAAGTGCCGGGACTTTTCTTCTATATCGGGGGCTTGCCAAAAGGGAAAGATTCTAAAACATCAGCCCCTCATCATACGCCCCTGTTTTTTATTGATGAAAGTGGATTTAAAACAGGTATCAATGCTTTATCCAACCTGGTGCTGGATTATATGGAAATGAAAAAGAAATAATCGAAGGGATAGTTTATCCCCGCCTGGCTCAACATACTCGTTTAAATCTATTACAAAGAAGAGGTGTATTTAGAAAAAGCATGACTATGCATGCTGTTGTATTATTATAATTGGAGGTAATTATCACTATAAAAAATAATATTTAAATAACTTGTACGACGGAATTGTTAAACTCGTTCAATGGCCCCGACACGTCACCTGGCTGCTATTATGTTTACCGACATTGTTGGGTATACCGGCATGATGCAACATGACGAAGACATCGCTCTGTCAGTTATCAAACATTATAATGCAACACTTGAAAAATGGGTGGCTCAATATAATGGCAAGGTCTTGAATTATTACGGTGATGGAAGTCTTTGCATTTTTTCCAGCGCCACGGATGCAGCTCAATGTTCCCTGGTGGTACAAAAGGAATTGAAACAGGATCCAAAGGTCCCCTTGCGTATAGGGTTACATATAGGAGAAGTATTTTTTGAGGAGGAGAAAGCGTTGGGTGATGGAGTGAATGTAGCTTCCCGGGTGCAATCCCTGGGTCAGGAAAATACAATTTTAGTCTCGGCGGAATTTTATGATAAGATAAAAAACAATCCTTCCATTTCCTCTGTCTCGCTTGGCAAATTTCATTTTAAAGATGTAGAGAAACCTATAGAAGTATATGCTTTGTCAAACGAAGGATTGTTTATTCCACACAGAAGATCACTGGCCGGAAAACTTCAGGGCAAAAGCCGGATAAACCGATATTTTCTTGCTGCTGTTTTGCTGATACTGCTTTCAATTATTGCCGTTTTTGTTTATAAACAATTTATTTCCGGCAATGAACTTTCTCCATTTGAGGATAAATCTATAGCTGTTTTACCTTTTGAAGATATGAGTCCAAACGGTGACCAGCAATATCTTGGCGATGGATTGGCTGAGGATATCATTACTACCTTGTCCGGTATGAAAGACCTTAAAGTAATTGGAAGAACATCTTCCTTTCAATTTAAAGGAGAAAAAATAGACCTGCGGGAAATAGGAAAAAAATTGAATGTGGGTACTATCCTGGAAGGCAGTGTACAGAAATTTGAGAACAGGATACGGGTTACTGCCCAATTGATACGGGTAAAAGACAATACTCATTTATGGTCCCGGAAATATGAAAGGGAAATGGATGATATATTTAAGATACAGGATGAAATTGCAACAAATATAACAGGCCTGCTAAAAATATCTTTAAATGAATTAGAAAATCAGCTATTACATAAAACGGTAACATCACCCGAAACCTATACCCTTTACCTCAAAGGCCTGTATGCCTACCGGGAACTTAAATACGAGCAAAGTATATACTTTAATATGCAGGCCATTGACCTTGATTCCACCTACGCATTGCCCTACGCTTATATTGCTCTTGCCAAAACATGGATCATTAACCAGGATCGTGATTTCAGAAATGCAGAAGCTTTTAAGGAGGCCGAAAAATATGCACTGAATTCAATAAAACTTTCTCCCCGGCTGTCAGAAGGATACTCTGCCCTGGCGTTGTTGTCCTGGACGATAGAACGTGATTTTATAAAAGCCCGGGCAAACTTTGAAAAGTCGGTAGAACTTAATCCCAATTCATCATTAATCAAAAATCGGTATGCCTATTTTCTTACCTGGATGGGGGATTTTGAAACCGCCGCAAAACTTGGAGCCGCTGCGCTGGAACTGGACCCGGTGGATTATAATAGTTATGTGAACCTGGCCCGGACAAATCAATATACCGGGGATCTAAAAAAATCTGAAAAATATATTGAAGAAGCCATCCGTCTTTTTCCCGATAACAAGCTGTTTCAAAGCATGATGATTTCTAATGATTTCCTGGCTGGTCACTACAACCAGGTGATCGCCGGGTGCAATTCGATCCTTGAAAAAAAAGAGCCATTAAGTGAAGGAATGATGGCCCAGCTTGCTATTGCTTATGAGCATACAAACCAGGTGCAGAAAAGCAATGTGTTATTAAAACAACTACAGATGCTTCCGGCGCCTGTGAATGGCGACGGCAACTATTATACGGCTGTCATATTTGCATCCCGTAATCAACCGGATTCCTGTTTTTCATGGCTGCAAAAATCGATTGAAAAATTGGAACCGGCTTTTAAATTTCTTAAAATAGATCCTGCCTTTAAGCCATTTCAACATTATCCTGCTTACAAAAAACTTTACAGGCAATATGGCTTTGACAAGTATTGAGTTAACATCTTTATGGATATTATAGCCCACTTGTCTCATGGTTTTCTTAACTTTCAAAGCCAACCTCCGCATATGCCTGCATCCCGCCAGTTAGCCGCTATCATGTTTGCCGATATTATGGGCTACACCGCTCTTATGGAGGAGGATGAACTGCATGCCCTGCAACTACGACAAAAATTAAAAGCAAAATTAGAAGAGGTAATCAACAAACACCAGGGTCGTATTGTAGAATTTATGGGCGATGGAGCTATGTGCAGTTTTGCCAGCACAATAGAAGGCGTAAAGGCAGCATTGGCGCTGCAGCTGGATATGCAAACTGACCCGGTAGTACCTCTCCGTATAGGACTTCATACCGGGGATGTGATTTTTGAAGAAGATGCAATTTTTGGAGATAGTGTAAATATTGCATCCCGGCTGGAGACCTTTGCTATCCCCGGTAGTATTTTTATTTCCCGCAAGGCTTTTGATGATATCAAAAATCAAAAAGATATTCAGGCTATTTCCCTGGGGTTGTTTGCGCTGAAAAATGTAAAGGAGCAGGTTGAGATTTTTGCGATCAGTAATCCGGGAATAAAAATTCCAGGTAATGATAAACTGGATGGTAAAGGGAAAAAGGTTTTTGATAAACGGAGCAATGAAAAGTCGGTTGCCGTTTTACCATTTGTAAATATGAGCAATGACCCGGAGCAGGAATATTTTAGCGATGGCATGGCAGAGGAGATCATTAATTCACTTGCGCATATTAAGGATTTAAATGTAGCAGGCAGAACCTCTTCCTCCCGGTTTAAAGGAAAGGAAATTGATCTGAAAGAGGTAGGAGAAAAACTAGGTGTAGGAACCGTGTTGGAAGGAAGCATCCGAAAACAAGGAACCCGAATCAGGATTACAGCCCAATTGATAAATGTAGAGGATGGTTTTCATCTATGGAGTGAACGATACGACCGCGACATGGACGACATTTTTGCCATACAGGACGAGATTGCTTTAGCTATTACTGAACAATTGAAGATAACGCTGTTAGAAAAAGACCGGGAGAAGATAACAAAAACCGCAACATACAATTCAGAAGCTTATGAGTTAAATTTAAAAGGTCGGTTCCATTTAAGCAGGCGGGGCAGCTCTATACTTACAGCACTGCAATTTTTTAAACAGGCTATTGCTCTTGATCCCGGTTATGCCTTAGCTTATGCAGGCCATTGCGATGCATTGATAATTGGGGCAGCTTATGGTTTTTTTTCGGGAAAAGAAGTAATAAAGGAAGCAAAACAATCGGCAGAGACGGCTATCAAACTTGATGATACGCTGGGTGAAGCTTATTTTTCGTTAGGATATTATTATATCTGTTTAGAGCGTAAATGGAAGGAGTCGAAGAAAAACTTTCTTAAGGCGATTGAGCTAAATCCGGGATATGTTCAGGCACGATCTATCTATGCCATGCTTTGCTTAGGCTGGGTGGAGGGGAAGTTTGATGAGGCGGAAGAGCAGGCACGAATAGCCATCAAACGGGAACCGTTAAGTGCTATTGATCATGCGGATTTTGCGTGGACACTGTTAATGGCCCGTAAATTTGATGAGGCCCTTGCTATAGCCAAAACAGGTATTGAATTAGATAACAACTCGTTTCTTTCGCATCGCATTGCTGGTCTTGGTTATATCGTGTTGCAACGGTACAATGAGGCCATTGCTGAGTTCCTGAATTTGATAAACCTCTCAAACCAGCATCAGCAGGCCATCACGGGCTTGATCTGGGCTTACTGCAGTAATGGAAATATTGAAGAAGCAAGAAAACTTAAAGAGGAATTAGAAATAAGATCAGCTGAGGAACACATAGGCCAAATTGATTTCGGGATATCTGCCGCTTACCTTGGTGATCTGGATACATCGTTTGACGCTTTGGAAAAAGCTTATAATGATCTTGATCCCCATATACTGACCCTTAAATATGCACCTTATGTTCCGGCTATACTAAGAAATGATCCACGGTTTCAAAATTTATTAGAAAGGATTGATTTTCCAGATTAATTATTGCAATAAGTGCAGTTTTCTGCTCATTAATAATTTTAAGTACAAGTGCGCAGGAAAATATAACTAAACTAAAATACCGGAGACTGGCAAACAAAAACCATTTCGTATCCTAATCCTTTTCTTAACTTTCGGTTATAAACTGCACCATGCCTCAATCCCGACAACTTGCTGCTATCATGTTCACCGACATTGTTGGGTATACGGCCCTTATGGGAGAAGATGAACAAAAAGCCTTTGATCTTTTACGCCAGAACCGGCAATTGCAGAAACCCCTTATTGAACAGAACAACGGCAAATGGATAAAAGAGTTGGGAGATGGCGTGCTGGCAAGTTTTAATACCGTTTCCGACGCTGTGAATACAGCTATTAAAATTCAGGAAGCATGTAATCTTTCAAAAGAATTTTTATTGCGGATTGGCATTCACCATGGCGAAGTTGTTTTTGAGGATGATGATATTTTTGGTGATGCAGTGAACATCGCTTCAAGGTTGCAGGCTTTAGCTCCCATAGGTGCAATTTGGATTTCAGAATCAGTACACAATAATGTATCAAACAAAAAAGACATCAAAACAAAATTTGTTCGAGCAGAAATTTTGAAAAATGTAAAAGAGCCAGTTCGTATCTATGAAGTAATCACAAATAATGCAGATGAAGAAGAAAATAAAATTCAGGTCGTTGAAAAAAGTAAAGACGAAAAGTTACAGGCAAAAAGTATTGCTGTATTACCCTTTATAAATATGAGCAATGATCCTGAACAGGAATATTTTAGTGATGGAATAGCCGAGGAAATTCTTAACTCATTAGTTCATTTAAAAGATTTGAAAGTAGCCGGAAGAACATCATCATTTCAATTTAAACGAAAAAATATTGACTTGAGAGAAGTTGGACAAAAATTGGGCGTAAACAATGTCCTGGAAGGCAGTGTACGCAAGCAGGGCAACCGCCTTCGCATCACTGCACAGTTGATTAGTGTTGAAGATGGATTTCATTTATGGTCTCAAAAGTATGACAGGGATATGGACGACATTTTTGCCATTCAGGATGAGATTGCTTTAGCGATTACTGAACAATTAAAAGTAACCTTACTAGCGAAAGACCGTGAAAAGCTCACTAAATCTTCCACTCAAAATTCACAAGCCTATGAATTGTATTTAAAAGGAATGTTTCACATAAACAGGCGTGGCAGTTCCATTCTGAAAGGCTTACTATGTTTTGAACAAGCACTATCCATTGATCCTGACTATGCATTAGCTTATACTGGCTATGCAGATGCTAATTTCCTGGCGGCATTTTATGGCTTTTTTCACGGTAAAGATGTAATGCAAAAAGTGAAGCAGGCAGCAGAAAATGCAATCAGGCTAGATGACTCTCTTTGTGAACCTTATTGCTCATTGGCACAATATTATGTTGGCCTTGAATGGAATTGGGCGGAAGCAAAAAAAAATTACATCAAATCAATTGAACTTAATGAAAACTACGCACAAGCCCATGCATATTATGGCATTGCATATCTCGCACATGTAGAGGGCAATTTTGTAGAAGCTATAAAACATGGAAAAATAGCGATAAAGCTTGAACCGCTAATTGCTCTTTATCATGCCGATCTATCGTGGACTCTTTATTTGAATCTCAAATTTGAAGAAGCCCTGGCTATTGCCAACACGGGGATTGAACTTGATAATAATTCTTTCCTGTCGCACCGTTTGGCGGGACTTTGTTATATGGCATTGAAACGTCATGAAGAAGCAATCAAAACTTTTCAATACTTGATAAAAATTTCGAACCGCCATCAACAAGCAATTAATAGTCTTATATGGGTTTACTGCAGTAACAAAAATTTTGAAGAAGCAGAAGTATTAATGAATGAATTAGAAAAAAGATCGAAGACAGAATATATAGCTGGTACTTTTATTGGGTTATCTGCTGCTTTCCTTGGTGATATGGTTAAAGCAACGAATTACCTTACAAAAGCTTTTGATGATCACGATCCGACTTTATTTACACTTAACCATGCCCCTCATATTCCGGATTTACTTCGAAATGATCAACGTTTTCAAAACTTATTAAACAGAATTGGTTTTCCAAAATGACTGATACGTTAATAATATATAACATAGTCTGTCATTAAAATTCAGACCTGTTCTCACTTTAATTTCCGGTGGACCAATTATTTATTTTTATAAAGGCATAAGGCGGCATATAAAATTTGTAACGCGTTCTACGATACTATTTTTAATCAATTCATTAATAAAACCTCACTCAATCCTCCTAAAGGGATATTGGTCGGCTTACCCATTATACACCACTATACTGTAGGCTTAATATTCTGATTGAGGCGGAATAAATTTGTGGGATCATATTTGTTTTTCAGCGCTACTAATTTTTCATAGTTGGCCCCATACGCAGACTTTACGAGTTCCTCACCTTCTTCTCCAAGACCTGCAAAGTTTACATACATACCACCTGTAGAATAAGGTTCCATTTCTTTCAGGAAATTACGGGAATAGGTGACAACTTTTTCGGTGTCCTTTGGATCGGTCCAGATAGCATCTACACTAAAAAGAAATGGGGCATCCCGGCCAGTGAAGGCAGTTTTATCTTCCCCGATTCGGCTCATAGCGCCACCATAATGCCAGATAGCAATAAGCACCATAGGCTCAGGAGGATTACTTGCTTTTGGAATAATCGCATCAATCGTATCCTCATCGAGGTTGCTTAAGTAACGTGACTTGAAGTAATAAAGCTGCACTTTCTTTGGAAAAAACGGGTCAAATGCCGATTGTACTGTCGTCCATGGGATTGGTCCGCTAAGATCCAACAAAGGTGTAGCCAATTCCCGCAGGGGTTTCGTTATCCTTTCCCCTTCTTCGATGGCGCCAATATATACGGCAGCCAGAATTATGACTCTTTTGCCATGAGTTTCTTCAGGAAAATGTGGGCTGGAAGGTACAGTCCAGAACAAAGCTGAGGATGACAACTCTTCAGGGGCTGACTTCATAAATTCCTGCCAGGCTGGTAGCAGGGTTTTAGCCATTTCTGCTGGATACCAGGGAGCACATAAAGTTACCATCGGGCCAACTGGGTGAAGACGATATTCAAAGGAGGTGACCACTCCAAAATTTCCACCACCGCCGCGGACACCCCAAAACAGGTCGGCGTTTTCGGTCTCGCTGGCAGTATGAAATTGACCATCAGCTGTAACAATATCTACCGACAATAAATTGTCAATACTTAAGCCATACTTCCTGCGAAGCCACCCTAATCCACCTCCAAGTGTCAACCCTGCTATACCAGTAGTGGAAACTACACCGCCCGGCGCCGCTAATCCAAAAACCTGTGTCTCCTTGTCCAGATCGCCCCAGGTAGCACCACCCTGGGCATGAACAGTACGTGCCTTTGAATCCACACGAATCCCCTTCATCAGGGATAGGTCAATCATAATTCCGCCATCACAGGAAGCGCTGCCACCTACATTATGACCACCCCCTCTTACTGCTACTAAAAGATTATGGCTGCGGGAGAAATTGACAGCGTCAATAACATCGGCAACCCCGGTGCATCGGGCAATAAGCGCCGGCCGTTTGTCGTGCATGCCATTCCAAATGATACGGGCTTCGTCATAGCCCTTATCATTAGCTGTAAGTAAGTCGCCACGAAAACCGGATTTAAACTCTTCCACTGTGGCTCCTGCAAGTACGGTTGATCCTCCCGTTTTTGAGGTAACTTTTAAATCTTCCATTCTATTTTATTTTGTTTAATTTATCTAAACTCAGCAACTCTTTATTTAATAAATCCTTTGTTGTAAGATTTTGACACCGTACTCAAATAACTATTCTCAGTTTTCAAATTTCTGATTGGGTGTACGGAAGTGAGAGTTAACGCAAATAAAGTTAGCGACAATTTTAAATCAGCTTACAGATTTTTTTAATTAATTATTGCAGAGCGGGAGTACTGCTAACACTCATTTTCTTTGACTAAGATCACCCGGGAAATTGTAGTATTTGGTTATGGCACTAATTTTAAAATAACAGATAGCTGGATGAATTCTCTCAATTGGCATCTTCATTTAGTCATATTTCGTAATGATTTGAGATTTCTATCGCTTATAGAATGAATGAACTTTCCTGAGTAGATTTTTATTCGATACTTTTAGTATGAATAAAATTATATGACCCAAACCCGCCAACTTGCCGCCATAATGTTTACCGACATCGTTGGGTACACGGCTATGATGGAAGAAGATGAAATGGCAGCAATGAATTGCAGACAAAAACTAAAACAAAAACTGGAAGAAGTAGTAGCGGAGCACCAGGGAAGGATCATTGAATTTCGTGGTGATGGGGGTATGTGCAGTTTTACAAGTACTATTCAGTGTGTAAAAGCTGGTCTTACTTTACAATTAGATATGCAAACAAGCCCTGTTGTGCCGCTGCGCATCGGTATGCACACCGGAGATGTAATTTTTGAAGGCAATAATATTTATGGCGATGGAGTAAATATTGCATCACGGATGGAATCTTTTGCCATACCCGGCAGCATTTTTATTTCTGCCAAAGTTTATGATGATATAAAAAATCAGAAAGACATTCAAACTATTTCACTTGGGAAATACGCACTGAAGAATGTAAAAGAGCAGGTGGAGATTTTTGCAGTCAGCAATCCGGGAATAATCGTTCCCGGAAACAATAGCCTGGAAGGAAAAGGCGAAAAGGTTCCTGAAAAAAAAATTACTGATAAGTCAATCGCGGTTTTGCCTTTTGTCAATATGAGCAATGATCCGGAGCAGGAATATTTCAGCGATGGTATGGCGGAGGAAATCATCAACTCACTTGTACACATAAAAGACCTGAACATTGCAGGACGAACTTCCTCTGCCAGTTTTAAAGGAAAGAATATTGACTTAAAGGAAGTGGGGAAAAAATTAGGAGTGGGTACCGTACTCGAGGGAAGTATTCGCAAACAGGGTAGTCGTATCCGCATTACAGCGCAATTGATAAATGTAGAAGATGGATTTCATTTATGGAGCGAAAAATATGACCGCAACCTCGATGATATTTTTGCTATTCAGGATGAAATTGCTTTAGCTATTACTGAGAAATTAAAAATTGCCCTGCTTGAAAAAGATCGTAAGCAACTGGTAAAATCTTTTACCCAGAATACAGAAGCATATGAATATTACCTGAAAGGACGGTTTCATATCAACCGGAGGGGGAGTTTCATATTAACCGGGTTGCAGTTTTTTAAGCAGGCAATAGAAGCAGACCCGGAATATGCGCTTGCTTATGCGGGTTATGCTGATGCCAGTATTTTATGCGCTACGTATAGTTTTTTTCCCGGTAAGGATATTTTGAACGAGGTGAAGAATGCCGCAGAAAAGGCGATAAGCCTTGATAGGGCCCTTGGTGAAGGCTATTGCTCCATCGGGATGTATTATGCCCATTTGGAATGGAATTGGGAGGAGGCCAGGAAGAATTTTATAAAAGCAATTGAACTCAATCCTAAATACGTGCAGGCCTATTCATGGTATGGTATGGCATACCTGGCATGGGTGGAAGGGAAATTTGATGAAGCGGAAAAATATGGACGAATGGCTATTAAACTGGAACCTTTAAGTGCTATAGATCATGGTGACCTGGCCTGGACGCTTTACACTGCACAGCGATTTGAAGAGAGCCTGGTGGTGGCCAAAACAGGCATTGAACTGGATGCAAATTCTTTTTTGTCTCACCGGTTTGCCGGCCTTTGTTATATGGCATTAAAAAGAAATGGGGAAGCTATAGTTTCATTTAAAAACCTGGTATCCATTTCCGACGGGCACCAGCATGCTGTCAACAATCTTATATGGGCTTATTGTGCTGATGGAAGAATGAAGGAAGCCATGGAACTGATGAATGAATTAGAAGAAAGATCACTTACTGAATATATTGCCGGTGCCTATTTTGGGATTTCCGCAGCCTGGACAGGAGATATAGAAAAGGCTTTCCTTCTTTTAGAAAAAGCATTTAAGGATAAGGATCCAATATTACACTCCCTAAAATATGAACATAATATTCCGGAGTTGCTGAGGAATGACCCAAGGTACCAGGATATGTTAGAGAGAATTGGTTTTCCAAAGTAAATTTCAAAAACATTCATTGCAGGGCCTGTAGCATTTCCCCTTTTCTTACCTTTCACAGGAAACTTTATCTCATGGCCGAATCCCGACAGCTCGCTGCCATTATGTTTACCGACATCGTCGGGTACACGGCTATGATGCAACAAAATGAAGAGAAGGCGGTGGCAGTTATCAAACATTATAATGCCACACTTGAAAAATGGGTAACTCATTTTAATGGGCAGGTAATAAATTATTATGGTGATGGAAGTCTTTGTATTTTTTCAAGTGCCACGGAGGCGGTTAATTGTTCCTTAGCTGTACAAAAAGGTTTAAAAACTGAACCGGTTGTTCCCCTTCGTATTGGTTTACACATTGGCGAAGTTTTTTTTGAAGATGCAAAGGCTTTGGGTGACGGTGTAAATGTGGCGTCAAGGGTTCAATCGCTGGGGTTGGAGAATACCATTCTTATTTCTGAAGAAGTTCATAATAAAATAAAGAACAATGATTCCATCACTACTAAATCGCTGGGTCATTTTGATTTTAAAAATGTGAGTAATCCAATGGAAGTGTTTGCGCTTACGAATGAAGGATTATTTGTACCGCAGCGGAAAAAGATGGAAGGGAAACTGAAGAAAAAAAATGTTCAGAAACGAAATTTAATGGCAGCACTTTCATTTATCCTGGTAGTTGCTGCTGTTTTATTTATTTATAAAAAGTTCTTTGTCGTAAATAATACGGCTGCTGACAAATCAATTGCCGTACTTCCTTTTGTTGATATGAGTGCCGGGAAAGACCAGGAATATTTCTCTGATGGGCTTAGCGAAGAGCTGTTGAATCTGTTGGCAAAAATTCCGGAATTGAAAGTGATTGGCCGTACTTCCTCTTTCTCTTTCAAAGGAAAGAATGAAGACCTGAGACGTATTGCTCAAAAATTAGGTGTTGCGCATATTTTAGAAGGCAGTGTTCGCAAAGATGAAAATAAGATCCGGGTAACGGCACAATTAATCAGAGCAACAGACGGCACACATTTGTGGAGTGAAACATATGACCGCGACTTAGATAGTCTTTTTAAATTACAGGATGAAATAGCAGGAGCAGTGGTAAAGCAATTAAAGTTGAAGCTTCTTGCAGTACCATCCAGTGCAAACTCCTCTACCAACATCGTAGTTCATAATCTTATTCTTCAGGGAAATTATTTTTTTGATAAGCTGGATAAAGAAAACGTAGCTAAAGCTGTTGATTTTTATTACAAAGCTCTTGCCATTGACTCAATGGATGCACGTGCATGGGCAGAATTGGCCAATGCCGTTTCAAGACAATCATGGCAAAATTATATTGATCAAAACATAGGTTATGAAAAAGCGAGGCATGCCGCCCTGAAAGCTATATCACTGGATAATACAAATGCGACTGGCTATCGGGAACTGGGTGACATTAAACTATACCACGATTTCGACTGGCAGGGAGCCGGTGAAGCCTATCAAATGGCTTTTAGCATGGAGCCGGGAAATTCAGAAATAATAAATGGATTAGGAAGCGTTCAGCATCCATTGGGTCATTGGAAAGAAGCAGAAAAGTTATACAGAAAATCAATTCTGCTGAATCCGCTCAAACCAATTACTTACATGAACCTTGGCAATACACTAACCTCTGCCGGCCATCCTGAAAAAGCCCTTTTATCTTTCAAAAAAATTCTTGAGCTGGATCCTCAATTTCAACGGGCCCATTTTTACCAGGGCAGAAATTATTTGTTGATGGAAAAACCTGAACTTGCCCTGATAGAAATGCAACAGGAAAATCTTGAAATCTTTAAAACATTTGGATTGGCATTGGCTTATCATGCACTTGGCCGTAAAAAAGAAGCAAATGAAATGCTGAAAGCGTTTTCAGAAAAGTACCAGAATAACTGGAGCTACTTGCTGGCACAACTTCATGCTTTCCGGGGAGAAAAAGATTTGGCATTTACCTGGCTGGAGACAGCGTATAATAAAAAAGATAGTTGGTTATACTGGTTGAAAGGAGATCCATTATTAAAAAATCTGGAGGGTGATCATCGGCATAATGTTTTTTTGAAAAAGATGAACTTACCAGTAGATTAAAATTATTTTTACGATATTTTTCATGATATAAATTAATCTTTTGTCTCAATCCCGCCAGCTCGCAGCGATCATGTTTACCGATATCGTCGGATATACAGCATTGATGGGACATGATGAGCAGAAGGCATTTGAGCTTTTGAAAAAAAACAGGGATCTCCATAAGCCCATCATTGAAGAATTCCATGGACAATGGATAAAAGAATTGGGTGATGGGGTGATGGCCAGTTTTAATACCGTATCCGATGCGG
>JBGTNK010000005.1:0-3349 GCA_041743125.1 Chitinophagaceae bacterium | reverse complement strand
AGCATCTGACTGTTAATCAGAGGGTCGCTGGTTCAAGTCCAGCAGCAGGAGCAAAAGCCACCAAATCGGTGGCTTTGTTGTTTTGTGGATTATATCTTCTTGGAATTTTCCGTTGTGTAAAGAGTCCAATAATACTCTTTTGCAAAATTGTAGTGATGTGAAAATAAATTTCACTTCCCCTCCTCAGGCGGGTAGTTGTCATACAAAAATTCAGACTTATACGGATACCTCACTTTATACATTTCCTTAACCTTACCCAGGATGGATTGCCTCAGCTTTTCAAGATTTCTTCTTTCTATAGCCGCTACAAAAACGGCATTACCATTGGTCTCATGATTCCATCTTTCATAAAGATCTTCCAGTATCTCGGCTTTAGTGTTTTCTTCCAGCCACAAATCAAATGTTTTTTCTTCGTACAGGTCCATCTTATTAAAAATGGTGATCGTGGGTTTTTCTGATACGTTCAACTCCTGCAAGGTTTTATTCACCACCCCTATTTGCTCCTCGTAATTAGGGTGGGAAATATCCACTACATGCAACAAAATATCTGCTTCTCTTACTTCATCCAGGGTGCTCTTAAAACTCTCTACCAGGTGGTGAGGTAATTTGCGGATAAAACCAACCGTATCGCTTAGCAGGAAAGGTGTATTCTCAAAAACTACCTTGCTGGTAGTTGTGTCCAGCGTTGCGAATAATTTATTTTCAGCAAATACATCTCTTTTACTCAGCAAATTCATAATGGTGGATTTTCCTACATTGGTATAACCTACCAGGGCCACACGAATAAATTCGCCCCGGTCCTTGCGTTGTGTGAATGCCTGCTTATCTATTTCCGCCAGCCTTTTTCTTAATAAGGTTATCTTATCTCTTACGATCCGCCGGTCCGTTTCAATTTCCGTTTCACCCGGTCCTCTTGTTCCGATGCCACCACCTAATCGTTCCAGGTGTTTCCACATACCTCTTAACCTTGGTAAAATATATTGGTATTGGGCAAGCTCTACCTGGGTTTTGGCCTGGGCTGTTTTGGCGCGGCTGGCAAAAATATCGAGGATCAGGTCGGATCGGTCGATCACTTTTACATCCAATGCTTTTTCAATATTGGTGATCTGCGAACCACTCAGCTCATCATCGAAAATAACGATGCGTATATTTTTTCCCGAAACATACTCCCTGATTTCTTCCAGTTTTCCTTTACCAACAAAAGTCCGGCTATCAGGATGCTGTAGTTTTTGAGTAAACCGTTTTACCGCCCTGGCACCGGCAGTTTCAGCCAGGAAGGCCAGCTCGTCCAGGTATTCCTGCACTTGTGGTTCTGTCTGGTCTTTTTGTATCACTCCCACTAATACAGCAGGCTCTTCGTTTTCTATAATATTTTTCCTTTCAAGCATAATGATATAGGGTTCTCCTTATAAGAGGTGGGCAAAGGTAAAAAATACAACCCGGCCTTTCGTTTATTAAAAAATAAAAAAGCGATCTACTTCCGGGTAAATCGCTCTTCAGTATTGTTATAATTTCCCCGAGGGAAAAAGTTAAAGTCCGCTGATGGTAAGTCCAATTGAATAAGGCCTGATATTGGCAGCAACGCCTTCCTTAAACAGGGAAGTGATCTGGTAACTGCCGTACAAGGTGAAATGACCCATTCCCACTCTTGCCGTTCCTACCAGCCTCGTAGTGTTAAAAAACCGCTTGCTGGATTCTTTCATCGTATAAGAGTTAAGTGTGTTGCCGCTTTTATTTTGGAAATCTACATTACGGGTATGTGCATTGATCATGGTGCCTACTTTGGCTCCAATAGCAAATTTGAAACTCTTATCGCTGTTCAGTGGCTTGGCGGTATACCTGAATTCTACCGGTGCTTCCAGGTAAGTCGTGTTGAGTTTGGTCTTTTTAAAATGGTTGGTATCAGACTGGTCAGAAAAACGAATTCTTTCAGTTGCGTCTTTGATACCCACATATGTTTTTTTAAATATGATGTGATCAGACGAAATGCCCGGTCCGAATGCCATGCTTAATTTCGGATTTGTTTTAAACGGGAAATCGAACATGAAATAAACATTAAAACTTTTTGAAAGACCACTCGTATTAACGGAATCTGGTTTTCCCGCCCAACCGGCATATCCTATTTGAACCAAAAAATGATCGTTAGCCCGGCCGGAGAGATCGATCGGCTCTTTTTTTACCTTAAATGTACTGTCCTGTGCAAATAAGAAATTGATCAGCAAACAACTAAAAGAGAACAATACAATTTTCTTCATAAATCAAGTTAAGCCGCAAATATATTTTTCTTTCAGTTAAAGATAGGTTAAGAACGAAGCAATTATTTTATTTCTTACTTTTGCCGTCCGGTAAAGTTTTTCTGTAGTTCTTTAAAAAAATTTTGGACCCTTAGCTCAGCTGGTTAGAGCACCTGACTCATAATCAGGGGGTCGCAGGATCGTGCCCTGCAGGGTCCACACAAATTTTATTCTGCATATATCCGGCTATAATTAATTGATGTAAGTTCTTGAGCTCATGTGCAGGCTAATAAACAAACATAGTCTTCCGGTCCGTTCACATGGATAAAAGCATTTGCCATTCGCAGATGCTTTTTTATTTTGGCTCTTTGATTTCTTCAAAATCGATATAATCCTCTTTCGGTTTTTTGGAACTTGTTTTTTCTGCAAAGGGGCCCTGAGCAGCAAAGTCCTGTTGTTGGTTCATTTGATCGTGCGCAGACTTAATATCCCGAAACTTTTTTTTCATTTCACGGGTCGTAGTATAAATGGGAATTATAAAACGAAAGATCAGGTTATAAAGAAACCAGATCAGCAATCCAATTAATAACATTCTTAGCATAGCATCGCAAAACTACAAAATACATCGCGGCGGCATGGGATTAAGTAGTTAAAAATGTTGAAAGACCTGGCAATTATTAAAGATTAAAAAAATAAGATCAGCTATTTATCTTCTGGATAAGTTTTGGAAAGAATATCTTATTTCCCTTACTTTTGCACTGGAAAATGATTTTGGAAGGGAACGAAGACGTTCCCTTCTTCTTTTATCCACTATGAACATTGAAGGACAAATACAGGCACTGGAAAAAAAGATCATGGCGCTGATTGAAGCCGAGCCTGATATTTTCCTGGTAGACATAAAGATTAAGCCGACCAATAATGTGAAATTGTTCCTGGATAGTGACAATGGGCTGAGTTTGGAAAGATTGATCCGGTACAATCGAAGGTTATATAAAGATTTAGAAGAAACGGGTTTTTTCCCTGGTGGTGATTTTTCACTGGAAGTATCATCCCCGGGATTAGACGAACCACTGAAAATACGGCGCCAGTACTTTAAAAATATTGGCAGGGGAGTG
>JBGTNK010000004.1:0-78045 GCA_041743125.1 Chitinophagaceae bacterium | reverse complement strand
TGAAATTTTACAGATTTTAGGAACATCACTTTTAGATAAAACTCCCATAAATCAACTACTTCAAACGAAAAACAATCAAGATGTCAAAGAGCTTTTATATAATCAATTGAAAATCTTTTAGTTTAAACGAGACGCTAGTGTTATTTTAATTATAATGAAAAAGAAAAAATTAAATGACATTCGTAAAATTTTGAAATCCTATTGTTCGTAAATATTTTTCATTTGCCACGCATCAAGCGATATTAGCTCTGCCTCCTGTCCTTGTGCCCGGATAGAAACTCCCTTGCTATCATCCCGGCCAGGATAGACCCGCATGGCTACGCACTGTTTTCCATTTACGAATACTTCAACTACACTTTTGTCAACAAAGATCCGAAGCTTGACAGTTTCTCCGGGATTTAATAAGAACGGCGCAGTTTCAGGGGCACGTAATTGTGCATCGGGAAGTGTGGATGAGTAGGAAGATTCAATCGTTATTAAACTTGACCGGGTGTTAGGAGTGCGGGCTGCTGGTTTTTCACCTGTTACAAGGCTGACGAGATCGGCAGGCATTAGAGCGGTTTGGTTACCCGACTTGTAGTCCAACCCATTACCAAATCCCTTTTCCTTATAAAAAATTATACGGGTGTACTCTTCCTTTTTGGGTGAACGCAACACATCGATTTCAATCATTTGTGCATTTTTGGGATCAATTTCGACCGAAATTTCCATTGCATTGCCGTTGATATCCTTTAAAACAATTTCTTCGTTTGCAGGAAGCTTCATTGTTTTTTTATGTTTAGGATTGTAGCGAAGCGAAGCAATCTCTCCTGCAGGTTCCTGTCCCAATTCATCTTTTGAGATCAGGGACAGGCGGCGTGGTAATGTCATGATATGGTTCCAGCCTTCTGTTGGTCGTCCCTGGTTCATATTAAAGATGACGATCACACCTCCTTTACCATCAGGGGCGGCGGAAGGTGCATGTACTCCTGACGGACCAACTGTTCCATGATTGTATTTGCCCCCGGAAGTAACGATGAATTTATCTTTCTCCTTATCATAATCACCCAGCAGATATTGCCCGCCACTCATGTGACTAAAGAAGTTCATGATATACCGGTCGCCGATAGGCCAGAAATACGGACAGGCGCCATCATCGCCAATCAAAGTAAAGCGGTCATCTTCAACAAACTCATGCATATATTCCCATCGGGCAAGGTCTTTTGAGCGGAAAAGGTAATTAGCTCTTACCGGCCGGCTCCCTGGCCCGGTCGGCGTTCTTCCTGCAGAAAGGGCATAGTAAACATCATTTTTTTTCCATATTGAAGGATCAAATACACTGTAGGGAAGCGAAAACCCGGTAGTACTTTTTGACGGTATGACTGCTTTCCCGGTAACTTTCTCCCAGTTCAGAAGTAATGGGTCACTGGAAATTGCTACCATATTTCCAACAGCTGTGCCATGGTACATAGCAATTACACGATCCTCTTCAACAAGCGCTGAACCGGAAAAGACTGCCTTTTCAGGATTGGGATATATGGCATAAGGAAGGTCGCGCCAATGGATCAAATCTTTACTTATTGCGTGGCCCCAATGCTGACGTGTGTCTTCAGGAGGGTATGCCTGATAAAAAAGATGCCAGTTATCTTTCCAGTAACAAAGTCCGTTAGGGTCATTGAGGGTTCCTTCAGGGTTTACATAATGATATATTGGACGAAACTTATCAGCAGCTAACTTCTTACGCGACTCAATAAGCCTTAACATCAATGGATTTGTTTTCAACTGGGCTTCCTGTTCTTTGAGGGTATTTGCAAAAGTATATTTAGGAACCCTGGAAGTGTAATCAGTCTCCTGCCCCAGTGCGGTTGATATGTTAAACGCTGTAATGATTGCGAACATCAGCGTGATGCGAATAGCAACAAAACTCTTTTCTTTTTTCATAATTTATATCCTTTGAAAGTTTATGGCTCTATGGCCGATAATATGAGTAACCGGTACTGTTCAGGGGCCACAACGGTGTTCAGGTTTTTTTCTTCATTTGCTCCTATATGCGTCTCAAATTGCCGGGCGCCTGATGTACTCGAATTGTGTAACTCCCCTCCCAATACCAGGAACGATTTTCTTTGAACAATCACTTGTGTAACATTTTCCTTATTTTAAAATGTGACAGAAAATTAGTTTGCGTAAACAGCATGTTGATTGGACTAAGAAAAAAATAGAGAAAATGGCGCTTTCATTTATTAATGAATAACTCTCCTCATAAGATTAAAAAAAGGCTTCCATCAATAATTAATTTGTTTAGGTAAAAAAAAAATAACTTTAATAATTCTCATCAAATTCTTATTGATTGTTCCATATTGATTTTAGTTGATACACTTCCATCTTTTTTACAAGGGCTTTCCGATCACCTCCCCTACCTTTCACGTAAGCCTCAACTTTGCCCGTCTTTTCTATGTCAAACGGTGCTACATAATATATTTCGCCGTCATTTATAAATACTTCCAAAATGTTTTTATCAACTATGGCTTCAATTTTAAATATTTCAGAGTCTGGTTTAACATACTCATAGCTGGTTTTTATATTCTTTGAATTAGTAGAAAATATTCCTAATAAATCATTATACTCAATTTCATATCCCAGTATATTTATACCAAATAGCGTTGCATCTCCTTTCTCAATCTCAGCTATAATATGTAACGGATCCCCATCAACTGCAACCCTTAATCCGTCATTGGCTTTAATTAGTTTGTTCTCAAAAAATTTAGGGTTCTCATGAAGAGATGCTATTTCCGCTACAGGTGTAGGACATAACCTTAGTCCATCGGCAGTGTTTTTTAACTTTAGCTCAGTAGCAAACAACTGTGGTTGATTAAAAGGCATGTCAGGATGCGTTAATCCTCGTCCCCATCCAATCTGAATACGCTTATTTGATGGAACATTATTAAATATTTGTGCTGCATAACAATATTCCCCTCCATAAACGAACTTTTTCAAATGCTGGTCAATTGTAAACTTTTTACCATCAAAATCACCGACGATGTATCTTCCAGTTGCATCATACATTACCCACTTGGACTGTCCTGGCTTACCCTCTATTGGCAGACTAAAAAGTTCAGGACATTCAAAAAAACCTGCTACTCCCGACTGATAAGTCCAGTTTTTTAAGTCGGGTGAAGTATAGATCAAATGCTGATTAATTATTGCATCTTGTCCGGTGGACATTTTTTTAGTTCTTTCTGAATCCCAAACTACCATTACCCAATGATTACCTGGCTCATACCAGAATACTTTTGGATCTCTGCCACGATGTTTTAAAATCGGATTGCCTTCATAATCAACAAATGTTTTTCCATCATCATAGCTTAGTTTCAGACATTCGCCACGCCCTGTACTCGTATAAACTGCAATAAGTGGATCAATCCCATTTTTTCTAAATCCAGAAGTATTTTCAGGATCATAAACAGCACTACCAGAAAAGGCTGCATCCCGTTCTCCAAAGGGATAAATTGCCTCTGGTAATTGTTTCCAATGGACCATATCTTTACTGACAGCATGACCCCAATGCATATTACCCCAAGCCCAGCCATAGGGATTATGTTGGTAAAACATGTGGTACTGACCGTTATAATAAATCAAACCATTGGGATCGTTTATCCATCCCCGTTGTGAGGTGAAATGTACCTGAGGCCTTAATTTTTCCTTATACAAACTATCCTGACCGGGAAATTTGGAATCAGCATAAACAATTTGTAAACCTTTTACGGGGTCTTCATTCGCTTCCTTTTTTACCACGTTAGTAGTTTGGGTTATATTACTAAAAGCACCACCACCAGCAACAGTTGATTTTGATATTTCCACGGTTAAGGTTTGACCCTGAAATGGTGTAGCATCAAAGAAAAGCCAATAGTCTGGGTTTTCGGTGGCAAGTTTAATAGTAAACTGATCTATTACTTTCCCGTTAGCAAGAATTTTTGCACGAGTCAATTTATTCGTTTCAGTGACAGGAAAATTCAGGTATGTTTGCCCTTTACCTATTTTAATTTGCCTTACCGTGTCACTTCCCATTATATTCTGCGCCTTTGCAGAGATGAACAAAATAAATGCGATCGCAAAGCCTGATATTTTTTTTGACATGATAGAGTATTATAAGTTTTCTAAGCAATTAACATTTTTACGTGCAGGATCATCAGGCTCATTTTCAATACAAGGATTATCATATAGTATATAGTATCATAGTTTGCCCTTTGTCTGATGAATATTGTGACCATGCAGGCCCCCCATTTGGATTGCCAGTTTTCATAAACTTTAAAAGTTAGTTTTTCAAACAAATATTTTTTTATTGACGGTCTTTATTCAGTTAAGAACCATTTTCGTTTGAAAAGAAGGAGGAAGTAGAAACCTCCTCCGGTCAAAAACTAACTGCTTATTTACGATTGCTTATGAAAAAACAGGGTATAATTAAATAACTGTGAATTAAAATCATGATTGCTCTCAATATTTGGGATTTTGTTTATACAGACCTTTTGTAAAATCTATCTCTCTTTGAGGTATTGGTAAATATTCATCCCTTCCCTTTGTAAAAACTGCATTTGCCAGAAAAGGTCTCCTTGTCTTTTCTTTTGCGAGATAAGCATTCAATGTTTCTGCTGCTATTCCCCAACGAACCAAATCAAAAAACCGTGGGCTTTCCATAGCAAATTCAAGCCGGCGTTCCCACTGCAATGCAGTACGTGCATAATCCTTAGTCCATCCCGCACCACCGGCATATTCCGATATCTTGTAATTGGACGGATTGGTTCCGTTAGCATGTTTTGTTCTGCCTGTGCTGTTTTTAGCTCTTGTTCGCAGCATATTAATTAATGGCAATGCTTCATCCTGCCGGCCTAACTCGATCAATGCTTCCGCTTTAAAGAGCAGCACATCCGCATACCGGATGATATCTATATTCTTCGAACTTCCGTAGAAAGGCCCAATCTTTTTAAAACAAGGGCAATCAGCAGCCTGCTGTTCTTTCATGTTACCAAAACCCCCATATAAAGCCGGTACCCTTTCCCAGCTATGATCATAAAGAATATTAGGCTGATATTTGAAAGGATGTCCCTGGATGCCTACGGTATGATCCAGCCTGGGATCGACTGTCGCCCCTGTGGGAGTGAGATCAGCATCCGTTAATGCAACATCATTGAAGGTTGTAAACTTTGGAAGACCCGCTGCGTCGGTTCCAAAAGCATTCACCAAATTCTGACTGCCAGAGTGAAACCAGCAACAACCATATTGCGGAGCCAGGCTATAGTTAAGGCTGGTGGACATACTTAACCTTCCAATTACAGTACCGTCGTTAATAGAATACTGAATAGCGAATACTGACTCAGGTCCGTTATCATATCCATTCAGGAAATTTTCTCCAAAGTCAGGTTGCAATTGGTATTTTCCGGAATTGATAACGTCACTGGTCAGGGTTACCACCTCATTGAGTTTTGTAACATCAATGGTTGTTACATTGTGATTATCATCCTGTTTATATGCCTGGTAAAGCCTGACTTTTGCCAGGTAAGCCTTGGCTGAAAGTTGATTGGCCCTGCCCGGTTCTGCAGGCTGCGTCTCCGGCAAGTTAGCTACGGCAAATTGGAAATCCTCTGCTATTTTATCCCACAACTGATCCTTGGTCAGCAAATCATTTGAAATCTTTATGATCTCTTCATCCGTACTCTTTTCATCAATATAGGGAATGCTACCAAATAACACTTTCAATACAAAATGTATATGACCTCTAAGAAAACGCAATTCGGCCTGGCGAATCGCTTTTTTAGGAAATTCAGAATCGGTAACTTTTTCTAATGCTCTCAATGCAAAATTTGCCCTTGAAATAGCTGCATAACCCCTTTCCCAGGTGTTATTGAATAAGCCGCCTGTTGTGGGTTGTGTCAGATTATATTGTTCAAAGGCATTTATCTCCCCGACATCATCAACACTGCCACCGCCTTTATAGGCATCGTCGGAGCGGACACTTCCATAGGCCCACATACTCGTGATGGGACCACTCCAAAAATCATTTCCTATAGCCGCATAAGCTGCTGTTACAAGACCATCCACACTCGCAGGTGTAGTAACATCCGCTTCTGTGAGGGCTCCTTGCGGATTTACATCTAAATACTTTTTACAGGAAGACGTCAGAAACAAAAATCCTGATGCTATTAATATTAAACGTTTCATAATTTTTTTTTTAAACATTATTTCAAATAATACAGGTTAGTTAATGTGAGATCAGTTAAAAGTTATGTTCATACCAAAAGTGAACGAAGTAGGGATTGGTATGAGATTGAAGTTTGGTAATTCGGGATCGGAAATTTCATACTCCTTGTTTTTAAACCAAAACACGTTTTCTCCCATCACGTAAAGGCGCAACTGGCCCATGTGCAGCGATCTTATCATTGACTCAGGAAAATTATACCCGAGTTGAATGTTGCGCATTTTAAAGTAGGACGTGTTTACATTGAAATAATCCGAAGTTTTGGACTCTGTATTGCGATCAACTAATGTAAGCGCCGGTATCTTCGAGCCAGTATTCTGTGGCGTCCATCCATTGAGTACACCCGGGCCCCTGTTTTCTCTTGTATTGAGTAAGCTATTCAGGAAGATGTAATCAACAAAATTATGTCTGCCAGAAACTCCGGATCCAAACATGGAAAAATCGAAATTTTTATACCCAAGATCTATCCTTATGCCATATTCAAATTTTGGCAGCAATGTTCCAAGCCAATCCCTGTCATCAGCATTTATTACCCCGTCCTTATTCAGATCAACGTATCTTATCCTTCCCGGACCGGCACCAATTTGTGTCGCATGAGCAGCTACCTCTGCCTGGCTTTGGAAAAGCCCTTCAGTTTTATATCCGAAAATAGATAACTCAGAGTGCCCGATAATTGTTTTTTTCGGGCTACCTGGATAGGCTGTACGCACTTCTGCAGGTAGTTCGGTTATCTTATCACGGAAACTAGCCAGGTTACCATTTATGTTGTAGGTAATACCACTTTTTGTTTGATTACGATAACCCAATACAAATTCAAATCCTTTATTTTCCTTGGTAGCCCCGTTAATCCATTTTTGCCGTCCTTCGCCAACTGCAGATGCCACAGGTGGCCGGATTAATATATCTGAAGTTGTCCTGGAAAAATAATCAAATGACCCGTAAATTTTTTCATTCAGAAAACCATAATCCAACCCGATATTGACCTCTTCTGTTGACTCCCATTTCAGATTGGGATTACCGGCCTGCACTGAAACATACCCTGAGGGCAGCGTGCCCTGGTTAATCCCGTTCAGGTCATAGGCGGTTCCTGTATTCAACCACTGCCCGGGAAAGCCCTGGCCGTTATTAAACAATGTTCCATAATTGGTTTGATACAGGCTGGCCGAATTGAAATCTCCGATATCCTGGTTTCCTACTTTTCCAACACCTACCCGTAGCTTCAGATTGGACACAACACCTATATTCTGCATGAATTCTTCTTTATTAATTCTCCACCCGATATTTCCCGCAGGAAAAAATCCGTATTTAGTATTTTCACCAAAGCGTGAAGAACCATCACGACGAAGTGTGAAAGAAGCTAAATATTTATCGGCAAAAGTGTAGCCCAGTTTGCCAAACTGCGATAACAACCGGCTACTGGTGGCTCGTCCAAAATTGGTGCTGCGGCCGGTACCGGCGTCCAAGGTAAAATAGTCTTCTGTCTGCTGGGCAAACCCCTCTCTGAATGCACCAAACTCTTCAAAATTCTGTTTGATTGCCTCAACGCCAGCGAGTATATTGACTCTGTGGTTTCCAAACTGCCGTTGATAGTTCACTGTATTGGACCAGGTCAGGCTTAGAAATTTATTGGTGTTCCTGGCCAAACTATTTACCTGGCGGCCCAAAAAACCTTCCTGGAATGCCAGCTGAATATCCTTGAAGAGGCTTGTTGAATAATCAATGCCAAGGTTTGTTCTTAATATTAAGTTTTTAATTGGCTCCAGTTCCATATAAATATTTCCAAATGCAAAAGTCCTGCTGGTATTGTCCCACCGGTTCAGCCATTGCATATTCACGGGATTATTCCGGTCAGAATAACCACCCCCGAGAGGACCCGCAAATTTTCCATCCTTCGTATATACCGGTATGGTTGGCGCCAGGTTAATGGCCAATCCCGGGGTACTTGCACCACCAAGGTCCGTAGTAGCAAGGGTTTGGTTAGATGTAGCAAATTCTGAGTTCATGCCAAATTTTATTTTTCCTTCAAATAACTGTGTGGCTGCATTGATCTTGGCGCTGTACCTCTCATAATCGGTATATTTCAGAATACCTGAATTATTGATATATCCCAGGTTCATCAGTACTGAACTGTTTTTGGTGCCGCCAGAAATGCTGAGGTCTGTTGATGTAACAATGGCATTGTCATAGGAAGCATCTTGCCAATCAGTATTTCCGACGGGTATATTTTGATCCCCCCCTACGAATGGCTGGATGTTTACTTTATTCAAAACCGGGTTACTAAAATCGCCATTCCAATCATAAGTATAAATCAACGGAGCTACCGAGTTGGGATTAGTTCCGTCATTTACAGCACCCCGCCATAATGCCCTGCCTCTTCCTTCAGCATCCAGCATATCCAATTTTTGTGGTTTTGGTGTTTGAAAGGTCAAACCGGAATTAAGTTGAATGTTCACCTTTCCAGTTCCATTCTTTGTTGTTACGATAATTACTCCATTGGAAGCCCTGGATCCATAAATAGAAGCAGCGGAAGCGTCTTTCAAAATCTGCACAGATTCGATAGACCCCGGGTTAAGACTTTGAAATATCTGCGGGTTTTTTGTAGGTGCCCCATCAATAATATAAAGGGGATCTGTATTGCCCAGTGTATTCAAACCCCGGATCAAGATCCGGCTGTTCTCTCCATTAGGACTACCATTTTTTTCAACATAAAGACCGGCCACCCTCCCTTGCAAAGCCTGCATGGGATTACCTGATGAGTTGTTTTTTATTGGCTTAAGGTCCACCACGGCCACCGAACCGATCAGGTCAACCTTCCGTTGAGTGGTATAACCGGTAACAATTACCACATCCTCTTCCCTTACCCCTTCTTCTAATTCAACTGATAAGTTTTGATCGTCACTGGAAATTTTTATGGTGACAGGTGTCATCCCTACATAAGAAAATGTCAGGTTATTACCTACAGATGCTTCAATGGAAAACTTTCCTGAAACATCTGTTTGAACCGCTTTACCTTTTGAAGAAACGGTTACACCGGCAAGTGGTGTTTTATCGGTTTTATCGGTAACAGTACCTGTAATAGTTTTTTGCTGGGCAAAAGTAAAAAGCGCAGCAAGCAGCAACGTAATTAAGCAAAGCAACTTTCGCATAAGTCTGTGTTTTTATTTGATTTAAGAGATACTAAACTGTTTGTTTTTTTTCTTTAACCAGGTTTTCTATATCATGAAGGCTGTATGGAGGGCATGCCCCCCTTTGAGTAGCTATGAAAGATCCGAGACCGCTGGCAAAATCCAGCGCATCCTTCGGTGAGGCATTCTCCAATAGTTTACATAGCAGACCAGCCAGAAAGGCATCACCGCTGCCAACTGTATCCATTACTTCTACCTGGTATCCATTATGCCGGTATCCATTCCCGTTCAAATGCAACAAAGCTCCATCAGCACCCATGGTAACCACGATGTTTGAAACGTTGAACTTATCGGTTATAGATTTTATTCTATCCTCTATACTTGTATAGCTGCTGAACCAGCCGGTTATTAATTCAAGCTCCGCAAGATTTATTTTTAAGAAATCAGCTTTGGCTAATAATTCTTCAACTATCCGCCGGTTAAAATGGGGAGCTCTCAGGTTTATATCCAACACTTTATTTTTCGCTGATTCCAATAATTTTAATAATGTTTTTTTTGACTGCTTGTTTCTGGCAGCAAGGCTTCCAAAAACAAAAAACTCAGCATTGGAAACCAAATCAGAAAAACCCTCTTCCCAGGTAATAAAGTCCCAGGCTACAGGCATTACTATATCATACATTACTTCGTTGTGCTCGTTCGGTTCCGCATACACTTTTCCTGTTTCATATTCATAATCCACCTGGAAAAAATCGGTACAAACACCGTGATTGGAGAAAATATTCAACAGTTCCTTCCCTTTTTCGTCAATTCCAATTTTTGTAATCAATGCAGGATTCTTACCCAGTTTGTAAAGATGATAGGCAACATTCATGGGTGCACCACCTGGTACCGCACCGCCGGGAAGAATATCCCATAATACTTCACCAAAACAAACGACATCGAATATGTTTTTATCAGACATAAAATATTATTTCATTTCTAATTTTGCTTTAAACTTTTGGCTTCCTGACTGTTTTATTAGCTTCTCTTCTAACTCTTCCAGCGGTACGCCCTTGGTTTCAGGCATTTTAAAAACCACCCAGAGTAACTGCAGCACCATCATCAATGAAAAAAACAGGAAAATTTTAGCGGGGGCCAATACTGGGGCTTCTGGCTACTATGGGAAAAACAGCAGTAACTAATGCCGCCATTATCCAGTGTGTCGATGATCCGAGCGACTGGCCATAGGACCGAACCTGGTTTGGAAATATTTCTGAAATAAATACCCAGATGACGGCTCCCTGTCCAATGGCATGCGAGGCAATAAAAACAAAAAGACATACCGGCACTATCACGCCACCCAAAAACTGAAATTGAAATGCTGCTGCCACCGCTCCCAGCGATAAAATATATCCAATAGAACCAATCAACATTAATTTCTTTCTTCCTATCCTGTCAATAAGATATAAGCCCAGCATGGTAAAAATAAGGTTGGCCAATCCTATACCAGCACTTTGTAAGAAGGCAGCGCTTTTACCAATGCCTGCCATTTCAAAAACACGTGGTGCAAAATAAATTACCGCATTAATACCCGACATCTGGTTAAAAAAGGCAATCAGGAAGGCTAATAAAATAGGAATGGAAAATCTTGCACTAAAAAATGTTGAAAGGGATTCTTTTTGTTTTTCCTCGTCAATTGATTTGTGGATGGATGCAATAGCCTCATCCATTCCCCCGGGATCAGAAATTTCTAAAATCTCCCGGGCTTTTTGATATTCCTTTTTGTGAACCATGAGCCAGCGGGGACTTTCTGGCACAAAAAACATCAGGCCTACAAAAAATAATGCAGGGATGGCTTCTACTCCCAGCATCCACCGCCAGGCATCCGCCCCCATGCTGCTTAACAGGTAGTTTGAGAAGTATGCAATCAATATCCCAAAAACAATATTGAACTGAAAAGTGGCTACTAACTTCCCTCTGTTTTTTGCCGGTGCGATTTCAGAAATGTACATCGGTGCAACTACAGATGAAGCGCCAACGCCTAAACCACCAACAAAACGAAACAGCATAAAGGAAATAACTTCAGGAGATAAGGCCGAACCGATAGCTGATAACAGGTAGAGTACCCCAATAACAATAAGTGTATTTTTTCTGCCATATTTTTCTGCGGGAATGCCTCCAAATAATGCTCCTATAATTGTACCATACAGGGCAGATGCGATAGCTTGCCCGTGAAGAGCATCACTAAGACCCCAGAGTTTTTGAATTTCCTGCTCAGCGCCGGAAATTACCGCTACATCAATACCAAACAGGAATCCGCCCAAGGCAACGACGATACTCCAGAAAACGAGTTTCTTATTCATATGGCGCATTGTTAGAGCCGCAAAATAGCCTCGTCCTTTACTTTATTTTTTCGATATTGTATTTATTGTTTTTAAATATAACTTCCATCGGGTTCCTATTATAGTGAATTCATATTCAAACTATTAAAAGTTGCTAATATAAAAGCAGAAAATCTAAGTTTCTAAAATTGTATCCGATCCTTTCGATTTTATTCCACTTGATATCTTCTATTAGATTTACGATCGTTCCGGGGCAAAAATTCTTAAACTTATAGACACAATTATTTAGCAACCATATCAAAAAAAAAACTCAACTTGCTTTGGAAACCTTGCAATTTGAAAAAAGAAGTGATTGCAAGAAATAAGTTAAATCCGCCTGAACGGATCACCAACCACTATGGGTATTTATAGTGTTTTCATTTGGCACAGGGCAATAAAAAAAATACAGATGAGAGTTTGGTCTAACAATGTGTTCATCCTTTTCTGTTCATTATTGCTGTTTTCATGTAATTCATCAAAAAAAGGAAAAAAGTATATCATTGGTTTTTCTCAATGCACATTCGGTGATAACTGGAGAAAAACAATGCAGAAGGAAATGGAAAGGGAACTATCCTTTCACCCTGAAATAGAACTAATCGTAAAAGATGCAAAACTGAGTTCCGAAAAGCAGATCGAGCAGATTCAGGAACTTATTGACAAAAAAGTTGACCTGCTGATTGCTTCACCCGCAGAAGCGGAACCAATCGCCCCTATAATTGAAAAAGCCTTCTCCCATGGTATCCCCGTGATACTTGTTGACAGAAGTACTTTAGCTAAGAATTATACAGCCTTTATTGGTGCAAACAATTTTGAAATCGGTTCGGTTGCCGGAGCCTATACAAATGCTCTTTTAAAGGGCAAAGGAAATGTTATAGAACTTGGCGGACCAGATATAGGATCATCTGCTGATATTGGCCGTCATACAGGATTTACAGAATTCATAAAACAATATCCTGGGATAAAATATATTAAAAAATTTAACCGTGATTGGGATAATTCTCCTATTGCATGGGAAAAGGAATTTACCAGGCTATTAACCTCTCTTGACGACATTCAGTTAATTTTTTGCCAGAACGACAGGCTTGCTTTTGCAGCCTATAAAGTTTGCAAAAACCTTGGCCTTGACCAAAAGATAAAAATTATTGGAGTAGATGGACTGCCAGGAGAAAACGGGGGTATTGACCTTGTGGAAAAGGGAGTACTTAAGGCTACCATTTTATATCCAACCGGTGGTAAAGAAGCAATATTAACTGCAGTAAATATTCTCGAAAACAAACCATATGGTAAGGACAATGAACTCATCACCACCATCATTGATTCTACAAACGTAAGGATCATGAAATTGCAAAATGAAAAAGCGATTGCCCAACAGGAAGATATTGACAAGCGTCAAAAAAAGATTGATGAACAAATTGCCATTACCAAAAACCAGACAAATGTCATAGTTGCCATTTCTATGACGCTGGCCCTGGCCTTATTATTCGGGGGAATACTATTTTATTATTTACAGGAAAATAAAAAAATCAATAAAAAACTCGAACTGCAAAAAGAAGAAATTGCTGACCAACGTAATCAACTGATCGAATTGATTGCAAGAGTAAAAGAAGCCACAGACGCCAAAGTCAATTTTTTTACCAATATTTCCCATGAGTTGAGAACACCGCTTACACTGATCATGGGGCCGCTGGAAGATTCCCTGGCTTCCCCGAAACTTCATTTTACAATCAAAAACAACCTTGACTTTATTCAAAGGAATTCGATGCGGCTCCTGCGCCTGATTAACCAGTTAATGGATTTTCGGAAAATGGAAGAGGGGAAAATGCAGCTTAAAGCTTCTGAGAATAATATTTCTGAATTTGTTTCCGAAATTGCCAATGCCTTCAGCGATATTGCCCGGAAAAAATCAATTTCATTTAATGTGATCAGCAGGGTTCATGATTTGAACCTGTGGTTCGATGTCAATATGTTGGATAAAGTATTGTTTAATCTTCTTTCCAATGCATTTAAGTTTACAAATGAAAATGGAACTATTAATGTCACGTTAGATAAAACTGCTGATGGCAATATGGCGCTGATTACAGTAGAAGATTCAGGAATAGGAATGTCAAGGAATGACACCGAGCATGCTTTTGAGGTTTTTTACCAGGGTCATAGCAGCTCTTTCAAGGGAAGTGGCCTGGGATTGTCACTGTCAAAAGAATTAATTAACATGCACCGGGGCATTATTACCGTGAAAAGCGAAAAGTATAAAGGAACTGCATTTGAGATTAAATTACCTATTGGGAAATCACATCTGAATTCCGATGAAATACTTTCAGAAAAACCTATGATGATAAATACTTACGAGGATATTAAGATTTATACTACGGATATGGAACCAGTGGTTTTGCAGCAAGAAATAACCGGTGTTTCAAGTAAAGAAAGTTCCGTTTTGATTATTGAAGATAATGACGACCTGAGAGCATTTCTGAAAACCCGGCTTGGTGACAATTATGAAATTTATGAATCAGAAAATGGCGAATCTGGTATATCTCATGCTTTTGACATTGTTCCTGATATTATTATTTCAGATATTATTTTACCCGGCCAAAGCGGACTACATATTATAGAAACACTAAAACAGGACCTCCGCACTTCGCATATCCCAATCATATTATTAACTGCAAAGGGTACTATAAAAGAACAAATTGAGGGAATAAAATTGAAGGCTGATGCTTTTATTGTTAAACCTTTTAACCTGGAATATCTTGAAGAAACCATAAAAAATCTCTTAAAAAACAGGGCGGTCTTACGGGACCACTATAGCAGCGAGTTGCCAACAGAAACAAGATCCAATTCATCCAACAAAATTGACAGGAAATTTATCAATGAGTTTACGGCTATTGTTGAAAACAATTTATCCAATGAAAATTTCTCTGTAGATAATATTTGCAAGGAGATCGGTATATCAAGGGTTCAACTATACAGAAAAGTGAAAGCACTAGTCGGTTTCAATGTCAATGATTATATTCTTACTGTTCGCATGAAAAAAGCAAAGTACCTATTGACTCACGAAGATTTATCCATATCTGAAGTTGCCTTTAAAGTTGGCTTTTCCTCCCAGGCTTATTTTTCTACCGTGTTTAAATCAAAATTTGCCATGACGCCAAAAGCTTTTAAAGAAAAGAATGTGCTATACAAATGATTTTAGATACCACTAGTTCTTTTCTCCAGAATAATTCGGATAAATTTAATGATGAAATTCTTACCGACAGGTCAAAGATTTACTTTGCTATAATTTGCAAGATGCTTTAAAGCTTCGGCTTATTCCCATTTACTTTCTGCTTTTTTCTTTTAGCAACTTGATTGGCATTTCAGTCTTTTAGCAAACAGATCCTTCAGAAAAATATCCAAAAAATGTTCAACTTCCTATAAAAAAAAAGGTCCTGAAACTCAGAACCTAAAAGTGGAGGATATCGGGGTCGAACCGATGACCTCTAACATGCCATGCTAGCGCTCTAGCCAACTGAGCTAATCCCCCATTTTTTTTAAGAACGAAGCAATGTCCCGTTCACAATTATTTATTTGCACAAATTTTTGCAAATGAAAATGCAAGCCGGGCAGCAAAAATAAGGGATTTCAATTATTTAAATGAGGTGAAAATCAATCTTCTTCTTCTTCGGCAAGAGGTTCATTTTCTTTGACGGTATCAGCTGTTTTACCGTTCATGTTTTTTTTACTAAACCAGGAATTGATTTTGCTGAATATTTTGTCTTTATTATCAGCTATGACATGCGAAGAAAAATTCTTCATTAACAAAGGCACCACCATTTTAGTAATAAATCCAGCCTTTGAAAGTAAAGTTCGCCTGATAAACATATCTATCAATGTGCCGGCGGAAGTAGAAAGTATCCAATTGGTATTATCCTTCGTCACAAATTTTTCTACCACTTTAATGGCTTTCTGCACTGGTATCAATTCCAGTTTTAATTGATTAATATCCTGGCGAACCAATTCTTTTTGCGCAACAAAAAGCGATTGCAGTCTTATTTGTTCATCCAACAGATCCTGGTATGTATTGATAGGATTATTCATAAACTTTACGTATGATAAGATTTCTTATCATGGGAAATATCGTTTGTTTTTTAAGTAAACTAACAATAAGTATGATGAGGAGAAAAAAAACTGCGGTCAATAGAAATCCTGCTATCCGGCTATCTAATACATCCCCCAGCCACCAGGCAAGAGCAAAACTGCCAAATAACAAAACAAAAAAACCGAATAAACATATGAGTACTGTAATAACAACCCCGGAAACCAGGTTAGTGGCCCGCTTAGTTACACTTACGACCTTCAATTTATAGAAAGTATCTGCGAGATCTTCTATATGCTGGGCCAGGTCAATAGTTTTTTCTTTCAGTTCCTCCATGGGTAGTGGTAATAAATTGAATTTAAAAAACTGAAGCAGGACGATTTTTCCTGCTTCAATCAATGCCAGATTAGGTAAAGCTTTCTTTTAATTTATTTACTTTTTCTTCAGCTGCAGACTTGGCAAATCCTGCTTTTTCTTTTAAATGACTTAATTCTTCCTTACCGGCAGCTTTGCCACTTTCCCATAAATGGGTCAGGCTATCAGCCCACTCACCAGCTGTTTTTTTCAATTTTTTGCGGGTTTCTTCCCCCTTTTCAGGAGCTAATAACATACCGATTACTACGCCTGCTGCTGCAGCGCCAAGTATGCCTAGTAAAACTTTACTTTGTGTGTTCATGGTTTTAAATTTTAAGAGTTAAGGAATGACGAACTAACGGAAGAAATATAAAAAATCATACCAGATTAAGATTTGATGGCACAAGAAGATGACAACAAGAATACTTAGGGGATGAAATCTCCGATTGTTTTGAAGATACGAAAAAAAAACGACCCAACCTGAGGGATGGGCCGCATTTTGTCAATTCATCATGGGGTTTAATCTCCCCAAATCTGATCTTCTCCTTTCAACCATTTCTTTACTAAGTCAGTAGTTACTGATTTGGGTCTTTCAAGCGCCAAGCCTAAAGCCCTGTCCCAACAGAGATTTGCTAACACACCCAACGCTCTGCTTACGCCGAATAAAACGGTATAATATTCATATTCCTTTAACCCAAAATGTAACAGCAAGGCACCGCTATGTGCATCTACATTGGGCCATGGATTTTTTACTTTACCCATCGATTGTAAGATAGGGGGTACTACCTCATAAATATTCCAAACAGTATTTACTAATTTATCATCCGGCATATGTTTTTTTCCAAATTCCATTTGGGCTGTAAATCGTGGATCTGTTTTGCGCAACACGGCATGGCCATACCCCGGCACTACTTTACCTTCCTTGAGAGTTTTCTCCACGTAATCTGCAATCTGGTCTTTGGTAGGTTCTTCCGTATTTAATTCCTTCTGCATTTCAAAAATCCACTTGATCACTTCCTGGTTTGCTAATCCGTGCAGCGGTCCGGCCAGGCCATTCAGGCCCGCAGCATAACTTAGATATGGATCGCTTAATGCTGAACCAACTAAATGGGTAGCATGTGCCGAAACATTACCGCCTTCATGATCTGCATGTATGGTCATATATAAACGCATCAATGCTTTAAAAGTATTATCCTCATATCCCAGCATATGCGCAAAATTGCCTGCCCAATCCAGCATTCCATCAGGTTGGATGTGCTCGCCGTTTTTATATTTCCGCCGGTAAATGTAAGCAGCTACCCGGGGAAGCCGGGCTATCAGGTCAAGACAATCATCAAATATTACATCCCAGTAATCCTTTTTATTCAGTCCTGCAGCGTATTTTTTTGCAAACTGACTTTCTGTTTGTAACGCCATCACCCCTATAACAAACTGTGTCATAGGATGGGCCGTTACGGGCAGAGCCTCGATTGTTGCAAACACATGATTGGGAACATGACTGCGGCGTTGCAGAAGGGAGGTTACATACTGCACATCCTCTTCAGAAGGTAATTCACCAATAAGCATCAAATAAAACAAGCCTTCCGGTAAGGGTTCAGATCCTCCGGGAACCCTGGGCAATTTTGCCTGCAATTCAGGAATGGTATAGCCCCTGAACCGTATACCCTCCTGGGCATCCAACAAAGAAGTTTCGGAAACCAAACCGGTCATGCCCCGCATGCCCTGGTAAATTTGGGATAATTGAACTTCCCCAATTACTTTACTGCCATCCTTCTTTAATAATTCTTTTATCTCACTACCCAACTGATCGGCTTTTATTTTGAACCTATCCTTTAATATCCCCATGATAAAACGTTTAATTATACTTTATTAATGGTGAAAGGTTAAAGGTAGGCATTGCCTTTTGGAGAACAAAAAATTGGTCAGAATTCTTAATGCTTAATCCAGTGACAGTGAAGGTCACAAGTAATAAATTGTAACCAAATTATTTTGGGGCCTTTCGATACATCAGAAAGGCAACGACTGAAAAAATAATATTGGGAACCCAGGCTGCAAGCAATGGATGAAAGTTTCCTTTGGTTGCAAAGACAGTGGAAAAACGATCGGACATAATAAATAATGCCGCTGTTATAATTCCTATAGCGAGGTGCTTACCGCTTCCCCCGCGGGTTTTGCGGCTAGCCAGTACCACCCCAATGATAGTAAGCAAAAGAACGGCAAATGGTGTGGCTGTACGGCGATAACGCTCTACTTTCAGGGCACTTAATCCTTCTGTTCCCCTGGCTTCTTCCTTCGATATAAAAGAAGCAAGCTCCGGGGTTGTTAGTTTATCTTTCAGGTAATCGTCTCTTCTTAATTCCTCCGGTTTCAGCGTTATGTTTAAAATCAACGAATCAAATTGCTTGGTGGTTTCACTCATGCTGTCCACTCTCCTTTCTACAACATTCTGCAGTTTCCATTTTTTAATGTCATCATCCCACTTAATAAAATTAGCCCTGAGGTTATAAACCACCTTATCATTCCTGACACGATCCAGAAAGAAGGCATTGGCTGATTTAGTAGTAGTATCATAATTCTTAATACCCAGGTAGGTGATTGAATCGATGCGCCGGTAAAAACAATTGCGACAATTATTCAATTGAATGTTTTTGCTGGGATCATTTTTATCAAAATAATTGGTTTGGAAAGTGCTGCGTATTCCATTGGCCCGTGGAATAAAGTAACGACTGCCTACCCAAAGAATAAGTGCCAGGAACAGTCCACCGATGAGGTATGGACGCAACATCCTGTTGTAGCTGGTACCGCTGGCCAGTATGGCAATAATCTCTGACCTGGAGGCCATGCGACTGGTAAAAAAAATAACAGAAATGAAGACAAATAACGGGAAAAGCAACCCCCATATAAAGGGAACAAAACCAAAATAGTATTGTGTTATTATTTCATAGCTTGTCAGGCCTGTTTTTACAAAATCGTCGGCCTTCTCGCTCGTGTCGACCGCAACAGCTACCACCATAAAAAGTAACATGCAGAATACAAAAGTGACCAGGAAATTTTTCAGTATATACCAATCTATTTTCGCCATGACACCATTCTGCATACCGGAGCAGAGGCAAATTTTTTGTTTGAAACCTTAATTTCTAAATTTTTAACCCGACAGTTAGGCATGCAAAGGAAAAGAAATATACGGGAATGAAATGTGAAAGATTGGAAAAACCAGTTAAAGCTATATTTTACTTCGGTAAACAGCCAATAATAGATTGATCAGGCCCTTTAAAAAGCAGGCCTTGAGGTTTACCTACCTTTGCATACATTAAATAAGTTGAAGCATGATCAGGATTGGAGAATACAACTTGCTGAAAGTAATTAAGGAAAAACCTATGGGTGTATTTCTGGATGATGGGAAGGATGGGATTCTATTACCTAAGCGATTTGTACCCACCGGAACAAAATTAGGAGATGAACTGAAAGTGTTTATTTATCATGACGGCGAGGACCGCATAATTGCCACTACCCTGGAACCAAAGGGCATACTGGGAGATATAGTAAAATTAAAAGTGGTAAGCACTACTAATCATGGCGCTTTTTTGGATTGGGGATTAATGAAGGATTTATTTGTTCCAAAATCGCAACAAATAAGTTTTATGAGGGCCCAGGGCGAATACCTGGTTAAAATATACCAGGACGATCAGACAGGCCGGATGGCTGCTACGGAAAGAATTGATCCGTATTTATCCAATGAAACCCTGACTATAAAAGAAAAGGAAGTAGTAGACCTGGTCGTGTATCGCCGGACTGACCTGGGCTATTTGGTTATTATCAATAATAAACATACCGGCCTTCTTCATTTCAATGAAGTTTACCGGGATATTGAAATTGGGGATCACTTTCCGGGATTTATAAAAACAATATTACCAGAAAACAAAATAGATGTGGTGGCTGGAAAACCCGGGTATGAAAGAGTGGAAGACGAAAGCGAAAAAGTATTGCGCCTTTTAAAGGAAAACAACGGCTACCTTCCTTTTCATGACAAATCATCTCCCGAAGAAATATACTCCTATTTTGCTATGAGTAAAAAAACCTTCAAAATGACTACCGGAGCGCTGTATAAGAAGCGCAAAATTGAATTGGGAAAGACAGGTATTAAACTGTTGGAAGAAACCTGAGAATCAACAATCCTACTAAATTGGTACAACTACATTAATGGTTCTCCCCCGTTAATAGTTTAAATGAAAATCATGGACCTATTTTATTTGTATAGTATCCTCGTACAAAAGGGATATGCAAACTTTAAAAAATCATCAAAAAGGCAAGGCTGCAGAAACCGCATTATTTAAAATATCTAAAGCAGCATTTGCAGCTCTTTGTGCGGCCGCTTTTGTGATTATAGCAACAGCATGAAGTTCCGATTCAAATATTTTTTTTTCATCTTCCAGCCTTTTTAAAAAGAATTTCTGACTTATTTCATTATTCAGGCGTAAACTGGCAAGCAATTCAAGCCTGTCTTTTCTGGCCGTTAAAAAAGCACTTGCTGTTTCCTTTACTACCTTCCAATCATCTTTTAGTGAAGCCTTCACAGCTCCTGCCATTTGTGCCACCACTTCGTTAAAATCGAATGCCATAAGTTTTTGTTTTAATTAGAGAGTTTATTATTTATTTGACCGGGAAGGATCTTTGAGCGCAATCTCTGCTACATATAATGGCTTCCAAAATCCCGCAAGGCTAGCCTGGTAAGCCCTGGCTTCTCCATTTGACAGGGTTGCATTATCCTTGTGATATTTTTTGGCTTCCTCAAAAGCTTCCTTCAAATTTTTATTTATGACAAGAAAATTTGCATTTTTTGGCCGTGCCTCATTTTTCAATTTTATAGAATTTATCTCTGATTCTATTTCATTATACTTCTCATTAAATTTATCATATGTTCTTTCACCTTCAGTTAAATCAAGCATTTCTATGTAGAGCTTATCTGTGGCTTTTGCTGCCGAAGCAATCTGGTCTTCTAATTGGGCACTATATTCCGGAACAAGAGTTACCCTGCAGGCCCAGGATATGCCAAGTAGCAAAAAAATGACCGGGAGTCTCTTTATAAATATTAAGGACAGCATAGTTAAAAATTTTAGGGGGTTTTTAAATCTTAGTCCTGACCAATTCTGCATGCATTAAGAAAAAATCTTCCAGTTTCTCATGGTTCTTGATCCATACAAATTGGGTGATTGGGGATACTGTTGCGATGGTAATACTTTTCGTATGGCTTTAAACCAATCCTGATAAGTGGCAGTCGGTTTTATGTGTTTTAATGTTTCCAGCGCCACATAGGTGAATGCGCCGTTGGGCCTGTTCTGAAAAAATGCATCATAGCTATATTCTACATCCTGGCAACCCGACATTAACAGGCTACCGTATCTGCCGGGAGGGGAAGAACGCCGGAAGGTTCTTACCATTCCCAGCTTGCTAAGCTCCTTTGATGATAGAAAATTTGCAGGAGGAAGAAATTTTACTTTTCGAACCTGCACTTTTTTGCCGGATGCAGGGGATGTATTAATACCAGTTGCAAAGCGGGTAACTGTCCCTGAATGGCAGGAATCAGAAAATAATACCAACCTGACACCATTTTTTTTTGAGGTAAAAAGATCGTTTAGTTCGTCATCGGTTATTGGGCCTTTGGTATACAAATCGTAAGGACACAAACATTCATCTGTGCCATCTGATTCATCCCCGTCCTTATCCGGTATATAGGTTCCATGGCCTGAATACTGAAATATAATGGAGTCTCCTTTAACAGCAGAATCAATAAGGGATTTCATTCCATCAAGAATATTCTTCCGGGTAGCTTCTTTATCCAGGAGTTTTTTTACAGTAAAGCCTCTTTGAGAAAAAATTTTGGACCAATCATTCGCATCATTAATGCATCCGGACAGGTCGCTTCCTGTTCCGGGATAATCATTGATCCCGATACATAAGGCAAGTTTTTTTTCCATAATGGTTGATTTTTGTTGAATAAGATTGTTACGGAAAAATGACCACACACATCCAATAGTTATTTGAGATTATTTTGATTTGATACCTATTGAATTTGTTTTACCGCTAAGGTCCGGAGCTACTAATGGAGTTTTTAATCAAAGCGAACCGCCGTAATGATTAAAGGAGATTTCTTGCGCAAAATTATTTTATCTGCTCAAATAATCTAATTTATTTCTCAAGGTTATTTTATGAGCCACTGACGTGCCTGTTTTTCCCGGTGCCATGAACAGGGTTTATGTTGGTCTTTTTAATAAATAAAATGGTTTCTCGTTGCGGGTGATTATAGTTTGGAGAAAAGCAAGGTCTATATAAATTATAGCCTTGTCTTAAATACTTCCGTCATATTTGTTTTCCAGGTTGCAAAATCACCCTTTTCAATATGGCTCCTGGCTTCTTTCATCAGCCAAAGATAAAAGGCAAGGTTATGGATACTGGCAATCGTCAATCCCAGGAACTCCTTCGATTTCATGAGATGCCGCAGGTAGGCTTTGCTGTAATAGTTACTTACTTCACAATCCAATCCCGCATCAATTGGAGAAAAATCAAACTCCCATTTCTTGTTGTCAATGTTTAAAACCCCACTGGTAGTGAACAACATGGCGTTGCGCCCGTTTCGGGTAGGCATTACGCAGTCAAACATGTCTATTCCCATACTAATACATTCCAGCATATTCCAGGGAGTACCTACGCCCATCAGGTACCTGGGTTTCTCCTGTGGCAGGTGATCGCAACACCAGTTACATATTTCATACATCACCGGTTCGGGTTCTCCTACACTTAAACCTCCAATGGCATTACCGGTTGCATTTTTAGAGGTTGCGAATTCACAGGAGGCTTTCCGAAGGTCTTTAAATGTGCCCCCCTGCACTATTGGGAACAAATTTTGAGTATACCCGTATTTGTCTTCTGTTGAATGAAAACGATCCCAACATCTGTCTAACCAGCGATGGGTAAGCTCCATGGATGTTTGGGCATATGAAAAATCGCTACCGCCCGGCGGACATTCGTCAAAGGCCATGACGATATCGCCTCCAATGATCCTTTGAATATCCATTACATACTCAGGACTAAAAAGATGACTGGAGCCATCTATGTGCGATTGGAATGTAACACCTTCTTCCTTTATTTTCCGGGTTCCTGACAATGAGAAAACCTGGTACCCCCCACTGTCTGTCAAAATTGGCTTATGCCACCCGTTGAAATGATGCAAGCCACCTGCCTTTTCCAGTACATCTAAACCGGGTCTCAAATAGAGATGATAAGTATTACCCAGGATGATCTGTGCCTTTACGTCGTTTAGCAGTTGTTGTTGTGTTACAGCCTTTACACTCCCTACTGTTCCTACCGGCATGAAAATAGGAGTCAATATTTCTCCATGATCGGTTTTAATCCTTCCCGTCCGTGCTTTTGAATTTGTGTCTGTCTGGTCTAATTTAAATTGTAATGCCGCCATAACTATGTGAATAATAAGCCGTGCAAGATAACTACAAACCTTAATGCAAAAACCATAAACTATATATCTTCGCCGCTATGCCAACCATTAACTGGGGAGAGATCGTATTCTATTCTTTTGCCACTGCTACTGCTATACAAGTATTTTATTATGCCTGGTTTTTTAGCCGGGTTGCATTTTATAAACCCACGGAAAGGGAGCAGTCTCAACAACATCCTGTATCAGTAATTATCTGCAGCCGGGATGAGGATGAAAACCTGGCCCGTAACCTGCCAGGTATTTTAGTTCAACAATATCCCAGTACCTGGGAGGTAGTGGCAGTAAACGATAATTCAGTAGATGACTCCAAATATATTCTGCAGGAATTAAAAAAAACTTTTAAATCCTTAAACGTGGTAGAGCTAACTCATGAAGCCAAGCTTATTTCCGGTAAAAAATATCCTCTGTCAATAGGAATAAGGGAAGCAAAGCATGAAGTATTATTGCTGACAGATGCGGATTGCGTTCCTTCAAGTGAGAATTGGATACAAAAAATGCAGGAAGGATATCACCGTAACATCGAGATCGTATTAGGATATGGCGCCTACCATAAAACGACGGGAATCCTCAATAAGTTCATTCGTTTTGAAACATTTCACACCGCATTGCAATATCTATCTTATGCTCTTGCGGGTGTCCCTTATATGGGGGTAGGGAGAAATCTTTCCTACAAAAAAGATCTTTTTCTTCGTAATAAAGGGTTCTCCTCTATCAATCATATTCCAAGTGGAGATGATGACCTCTTTATCAATAAAGTGGCAACAAAAAAGAATACAGCAGTGATTATTGACCCGGACGCCGTTACCCGGTCGGTACCCAGAACTACATGGGGTAGCTGGCTGAAACAAAAATCCAGGCATTATACCACGGCGAAATATTATAAATCAAAACATAAAATTCTCCTGGGTTTATATTTTGTAACCCAGTTTATTTTTTATCCTCTGTTGATTGGCAGTATAATCCTGTTTAGCTGGAAATTGGCCCTGGGCTTATTGGGTATCCGTTTATTTACAGTGGGTTTTGTTTTCAAAAAGGCTATGAAAAAAATGGATGAAAAAGATCTGTGGCCCTGGTTCATTTTATTGGACTTATGGATGTTTTTTTATTATATCATTTTTGCGCCTGCACTATGGAAAAAGCCAGCAAAGCGATGGAATTAGTGCAACCTTTTAAAAGTGTAGTACAATCGGAGTATGGAAATTATCCTGAAATATTTTTCTGATTTCACCCCAAACCAAATTCAGCAGTTAGGGGCATTAAAAGATCTTTACACGGAATGGAATGAAAAAATCAATGTCATTTCACGTAAGGATATTAACAGTTTATATGAAAAGCATGTGCTCCATTCGTTAAGTATTGCTGCGTGCTTTGAATTCCCGGCAGGCGCAGAAATTATTGACCTCGGAACTGGCGGTGGATTTCCCGGTATTCCTCTAGCTATATTTTTTCCTGAAGTAAATTTTCATTTAGTAGACAGTATTGGAAAAAAATTGAACGTGGTCAACAACGTGACTGAAGCAATTAACCTGGCCAACTTAACTACTCAGCATATCCGGATAGAAGATATAAAGAACAGGAAATTTGATTTTGTAGTATCCCGTGCAGTAGCTCCGCTTAAAGATCTATGGAGATGGAGCAGACCTTTATTGAGAAGTACTAAGTCATTTATGAATGACCCATCCCCGGATATTCAACCCACCTATAGTCGGAATGGTCTTATTTGTCTGAAAGGCGGAGACCTTGCTCTTGAAATACAGGAAAGTAAGACCCGTCCCCGCATAATAGAAATTAAAAGCATTTTTGAAGAAGAATTCTATAGAGATAAGTATATATTGTTTGTACCCCGTTAAAACTACCTTTTAGTAGTATTGGTTTATTGCACGCAAAAACTCAACTTTATAGGATGAAGGAGATATCTGTTTGTGTAGTGGATGATAACCGGGACCTGCGAAATGCACTTGAGGAGATCATTAGCATGGCTGAAGGTTTTAGGTGTATCGGAACTATAGGTACAGCCCAGGAAGCTATAGCCAGTCTTCCGCTGTTGAAGCCTGATGTGGTTTTAATGGATATTAACCTGGGTTCCGATGAAACAGGTATTGATTGTGTAAGAGAGTTGAAACATAAGATACCCGAAACCAATTTTATGATGTGCACAGTTTATGAAGAGGATGAAAAAATTTTCCAGGCTCTTACTGCCGGAGCAAGCGGCTATATATTAAAGAAAACCGCTCCCACCAGAATGCTTGAAGCTATAAAAGAATTATACCTGGGTGGAGCTCCAATGAGTAGCCAGATTGCCCGCAAAGTGGTTGCTGCATTTCAAAATAAGATCACAGGAATAGGAGATGGGGAAGGTTTAAGTACTTTAACCAGGAGAGAAAAAGATATACTTGAACAATTGTCAAAGGGATTGATGTATAAAGAAATTGGCGCAGAGCTTTTTATAAGCCCTGAAACAGTTCGTAAACATGTTTATCACATATACGAAAAGCTCCATGTAACCAACCGGGTAGAAGCTGTAAACAAATTTTTTGGCCGGTAAAAGAACCCAAAAAATACCACTTAGAGGGTATATGAACAGAAAGGGAAAACCTATAGTTTCGCTCCCATTAACAGATTTCTCTACCATTGACCCTAAACCTGCCCATCCTGAGAAAACATTTTCACGGGCCCTAATCAAATTAAAAACCATCCTATTTTACGGGTGGTTTTCTTTTAGATGCTATAGTTTTAATTTATTGTTTTGCCTTTCTGTATCGGCCAGTCTTTGAGACGGATCAATTTCAGCAATTGATATCTCGCCTAATCTTCGGTCGCTTTCGATCACATAAGTCTCATGAGTCCAGCGCCACGGGGGATAAGTTTTAAAAGCATTATTTCCTTCGTTTGGTTTTGTACCGAACATGAGATCAAGAGGAACATAATGCATTTCTGTGGAGCCATCTTTGAAAGTCAATTGCAAGTCAACAGGCATAGGCATAAGTCCCAATCTTTTTAAACGAATCCTTGTTTTTCCCGCCTGTTCCCACAAGCTATCAAACCCATAATTTATAGTTTTGGTTGAGTTCACCCAATATTCCTTGTACCAATCCAACTTAAGGCCACTCTCCTTTTCAGCAAGGCGAATAAAATCTGATACATCCGGATGTTTATATTTCCATTGCTTAAAATATTCCATTAATATTTTATCCCTGGTTGCGGCTCCGGTGATGTATCCCAGTTGCTCCAGAAAGACGGCTCCTTTTGAATAGGAAGCCACGGAATAGGCTGCATTCATATTATAATGATCAGCATGCGTTGTCAATGGCTCTTCCTTGTTGCTTTTCACCAGCGAGAAATAACTTTTGTAACTGTCTGCCTGCTCAGCAGAATCTGATTCATTTTTTAAAAAAGCAGACACTCTGCTATCGGCATAAGTAGTAAACCCTTCATCCATCCATGCATAAAGAGATTCATTAGTAGCCATAATACCATGATACCAGTTATGCATCCATTCGTGCAGCCAGGCCCCCGGACTGGCCAGCAATGTAGCCATAGGATATTCCATGCCTCCATCTCCGCCCTGGATAAATGAATATTGTTTATAGGTATAAGGACCAAATGTTTTTTCAATAAATGGCAAGGCTTTCTGGGCATCATCCAGTATTTTTTCCCAGGTGGCTGCAGAGGAGTTGGAGGATTTGTAAAGCAAGTGAAATGTCAAATCATTTTTCGCCTTTCTGGTTATGTGTTTATAATCCGGGTCTGCAGCCCACATAAAATCGTGAACATTAGGAGCCGTGAACTTCCAGGTAAGTTTACTACCAGTTGGTCTTACCACTTTTGTTCCGGCATCTTCATACCCATAACCAACCTGGTTTGCATTTTGCAAATAGCCGGTGCCGCCCAGGATATAACTTTTATCAATGGTTATGTTTACCTCAAAATCGCCCCACACTCCATAAAACTCCCTGGCTACATAAGGTGTAGGATGCCATCCCGCTTTATCGTACTCACACAATTTCGGGTACCATTGGCTCATGGAATACCTCACTTTTGTAGTGGGATTATCCCGACCACTCCGCCTGATTTGTAATGGAACCTGCGCCTCAAAGGCCATATCAAATACCACCTTCGATCGCGGTAATATGGGTTTATCCAATTTAACCTGGAGAATGGTTTCCAAAATTTCAAATCTTTGAGAACGCCCATTCATCTTAAGCGATATTATTTTCTGATAGCCCGTTTCCTCAGGCTTCAGATTCTGAATTCTATCTTTAACCCTGGAATCCCAATCTGCCCCATTTCCAACTTGTACGCTTCCCTGTCTCCGGCTCCTGGTGTCCATCATACTGCCTGGTTGAAAGGCGTTAAAATAGAGATGATAAAATACCTGGGTAAGGGTATCTGGTGAATTATTCCAATAAACCAGTTTTTGTTTTCCGGTAAATTGATTAGTATTCACATTCATATCTATATCCATAATGTATTTCACCTTTTGCTGCCAGTAATTACCCGATCCCGTATTAACTGACTGCGCAACTAACACCAATGCAGAATAATGGAGAAAAAAAACAAGTCCAAATTTCTTCATGAAAACAAATTTTAAAAAAATAGAATCGGTAAATTTCGCCAAAAACTTGTTATGCAAAAGACAAAAATAATTGATGGATATCCATTTATTTCTTATTCCCGGGAAACATTTGAATCGCCTGAAATTATAAGAAAAAGCAGCCAGTTTTATGAATGGATGGATAAGAGGCGCACTGTTCGGGAATTTTCTGATAAACCAGTAGCTAAGGAAGTTGTAGAAAATATCATACTGTCAGCATCTACTGCGCCAAGCGGAGCACATAAACAACCCTGGACATTTTGTATAGTAAGTGATCTGCATATCAAAAAGCACATAAAAGCAGAAGCAGAAAAAGAAGAATTTGAAAGTTACAGCGGAAGAATGCCAGAAGAATGGCTAAAAGATCTGCGACCCTTGCAAACAGACTGGCATAAAGAATTTTTGGTAAAAGCTCCCTGGCTTATCATTATTTTTAAGCGAAGCTATGAACTGGGTAAAACAGGAAAAAAAAATCAAAACTACTATGTGACAGAAAGCTGCGGTATTGCTTGTGGTTTTTTATTAGCAGCTATTCATAATGCCGGATTGGTTGCACTTACCCACACTCCTTCACCAATGAATTTTTTGACAAAAGTGTTAAGCCGGCCGGAAAATGAAAAGCCCTTTTTGGTAATTCCCTTCGGGTATCCGGCAGCGGAATGCTGGGTTCCGGATTTAAAAAGAAAAAAATTGGAACAAATTGCAAGTTGGTATTAAATCGTAATGGATTCCCGAAGCAATCTGCCAGATTTATTGAAAAACAAGTATTTCTTTTCTACACCACTTTTCTTCGCTTTCAGCCTGTACTGAATAATATCGCCTGGTAAATAAAGTACAATAGCTTCTTCTATTTCCCGGTCAGCATATTTGCTTTTTTCAAATCCTGTTTTTACTTCTTCAGGCATCTTATCAAAACTCCATTCCTTTTGTGTTTCCTTCCATAAACCTTTGTTTGTATAAGAGGCTATCATATTTTCGCCATCCATTAAAAAATAAACATCTACTCTTACCAATTGATCTTTAAAATCGATATCAGATGCTCCCTGGTATTGATTCGAAAATGTTTCTTCAACTATTTTTGGAATTTCCCGGATCTGGGAAAAAGCCTTTCCTAAAATGAATGTCAAAGCAAATGTCAGCGATAATAATCTTTTCTTCATCTTACTTTTCTTTTTGAATTGAATTGCAAATTTGCTGTATCTGCAGCATTTGAAAATCTTGCCATGCCATTTTTGGGTATAAATTATCATTTCTGTTTTCCGGCAACAACAATTACGATCTCCCCTTTTACTGATTTTGACGAAAAATATTCAATTACTACCTGGAGTGTGCCTCTTTTATTTTCTTCAAACATCTTTGTCAATTCCCGGCTTACCGAGCATATTCTTTCTGCTCCAAAATAAATCCTGAATTCTTCAAGAGTCTTTAATAAGCGAACAGGTGATTCATAAAAGATCATAGTTCTTTCTTCATCTGTTAATTGCTTCAATAAGGTTTGCCTTCCTTTTTTTAATGGTAAAAACCCTTCAAAAATAAACCGGTTGGCAGGTATACCACTGTTGATCAACGCTGGTACAAAAGCCGTAGCACCTGGCAAACATTCTACTTTGATACCCACTTTTAAACATTCCCTAACCAATAAAAAAGCAGGATCGGAAATGCCAGGCGTGCCTGCATCTGTTACTACAGCCATTTTTTTCCCTTCCAGCATCTGGCTAATGAGATGCTGAAGTATTTTGTGCTCATTATGCTGGTGATAAGGAGACAGCGGTTTGGCAATCTGGTAATAATTTAGCAAGTGAGAGGTAGTGCGGGTATCTTCAGCCAATATTACATCTACTTCCTTCAGAACTTCAATTGCCCGAAGGGTAATATCTTTCAAATTGCCAATAGGTGTGGGAACAAGGTAGAGCATAACTTGCCGTAAATTCCAAACAGAAAGGAAAGAAGCAATAACAATCAGTTATACTTCGTGCTGATAAACATTAATTCACACTTACCTCAAAATATTCCATGACTGGATTAGACAATAATTTTTTACTGGCCTCTTCAGCAATTTGCTTAGCTGTTTCGGCAGACTCAGCATTTACCCGTAGCGTAATACTCTTACCTACTCTTACATCTTCTACATTTTTCAATCCCAAATTTTCTAACCCTCCCAATACCGCTTTTCCCTGGGGATCCAATAATTCTTTCAGCGGCATTACTTTTATCTGAACAGTAAACGTCATGCAAATTTATTTTTGAACGCCAAAGATACAATAACGTAGGCGATGAATATGATGGGAACCGATACCCATTTAAATACAATTATAGACAAAAGTGCAAGGCCGGCTAATAATAATGTGGGCATATTATTCTTTAAAGTGCGGTCTTTAAACTTTAGACTCATCAATGGGAAATTACTGACCATAAGCCACGCAAGGATAGCTATAATGGCATACAATAACCATTTATTATAAAGAAGTTCCTGCAAATTGAATTGCTGGTAATGACTTATAAGGGGCAGAGATGCGATGGTAATACCTGCTGCCGGTGTTGGCACTCCTTTAAATGAAAATTGCTGCGTATTGTCAATATTAAATTTCGCCAATCTCCACGCAGCTGCACAAGGAATTAAAAAGGCCGGTAATAAAGCGGCTATGGAAACATCAAGACCTTCTGTTTCCCTGGCAAAACTGATCCGCAGCAATTGATAGAATATCAATCCCGGTGCCACACCAAAACTGACTACGTCGGCTAATGAATCCAGCTGCTTTCCCATTTCAGAACTCGCCTTGAAGAGCCGGGCAACAAATCCATCCAAAAAATCAACCAGTGCTGCACCAAAAATAAATATGGAGCCTATAGCCATTTTTTCCGGCAGTTCCCAGGATGTAAACCCACTACTCTCTACATAAACGATGGCTTGCCCCGTTTGAAGAATAAAAACAATAGCAATGCAGCCAAATACAAGATTAAGAAGAGTGAAGAGGTTGGGGATTTGCTTCATAATTGTCCGAAGTCCTGGTCAACTGACCTTAGTTATTCATTTGATAAAAAAATTAATGCCTGTCCGATTAACTATCAAAATATTTCGCCTGCAATATAGCTCCTTCTTTTGGCTAAAAATAAAACTCATGCAGGCCATAATAATTATAAGATTTGACTGCGTTCTGGAATTTAATCAGGTGGTCAAATATTTTTCATCAACGCTTCTATTTCTTCAACAGTGATCGGAATATTTTTCATCAGATCTTTATGGCCTGTCTTTGTTATCCACACATTATTTTCAATACGGATTCCCATTTGCTCTTCTTCAATATAAATGCCCGGCTCTACAGTAAACAGCATTCCTTCCTTAATAGGTTCAGTGCGGGTGCCCAGGTCATGAACATCAATTCCCAGATGGTGCGAAATACCGTGGTATAAATATTTCCGGTAGGCCCGGTTATCGGCATCTTCATTCTTAACATCCGCTTTTTTCAGCAACCCAATTTTCAAAAATTGCAGGGTGGCCTCTTCTCCAATCTTTTCTGTAAAATCAATTATAGATATACCCGGCTTTAAAAGGCTTTTAGCATAATCATGCAAATGAAGGCAACTGTTATAAACTGTTTTTTGTCTCCTCGTAAACTTTCCATTCACGGGTACGGTCCGTGTAAGATCGGCGCAATAACCTCCATATTCTGCACCAAAATCCATTAATATCAATTCTCCATCTTTACATTCCTGGTTATTTGAAACATAATGCAATGTTCTTGCCCTGTCACCACTTGCTATTATACTTCCATAGGCTTCCCCGGTGGCTCTCTGGCTAAGAAAAGAATGCAATATCTCCGCTTCAATTTCATACTCCATTACACCCGGCTTGATGAATTTTAGGAGGCGCCGAAATGTTTTGTCAGTTATATCTATAGCCTGTTGTATTGCCTCTGCTTCCAAGCCTGTTTTAATAGACCTTGCATTTTTAAACAATTTTGCGGCTCTTTCATATTTATGCAAAGGATACCGTTCTTTCATTTCCCGGATAAAACGGTATTCCCGTGTTTGCAATAAACTAGCTTTGCGGTCATTTTCATTTGTATCCAAATAAATGGTGTCAGCCAGGTGTACCCAGGGCTGCAATAAACCTTCAAGGGAATCCAGCCATACAATCGTTTTTATCCCGCTCATCTCCTTTGCTTCCTCAGCTCTTAACCTTTTCCCATCCCATTTTTCCTTCAGGGCATTTGGCCTTACCAATACCAGAACCTCCCTGTATTTTGGATCAGGGTTATCGGGAAATAAAATAATCATACTATCCTCCTGGATTATTCCACTTAACCAATAGAGATCACTGTTTTGCCGAAACCGGTAAACAGCATCGCCGTTGCTGGGAACTTCGTCATTACTTACAATAATCGCAATTGAATTTTTAAGCATCAATTTGACAAAACGTTCCCGGTTTTTTAAAAACAATTGGGGATTAAGAGGATGATTCTTCATGAATTGATTTTATAGATTTATGCAGAAAACTGAGATTGTATAATAAAGTTTATTAAGAATTAAACGAAAGTTTAAGACAAAGGATTGAATTAAATTTCCTCCCCCGTTTATGATCCAACATTAATTACTATTCTTTTGGGGCTTTAAAGATAATGAGGCTGTATTAATCTGCTGGAATCAGAATGGCTTCTAAAAAATTTAAGAATATTATTTTTTTTAAACTAAAAGCATCCTGTGTTGAATATTATTCAAGAATAATACAAATTCTCAAAAAATATAATTGATCATTTTGAAAATCAATAAAAAAGATCAAAAAATTTAAACTAACATTCGTTTGTATTTTCCATTATTTGTGCATTACTTTTGTTTCTTAAATAAAATTTGTCATCGTTATGCCGGTTTCCGTTGTTGCAATCCCCACCCAAAGCCTGATGCAAATAGGTATCAGCAACCTTGAAAATATTCATTATCAACTTTCCCCCGAAGAACTTGTGATGGATACATTACGAATTGGAGATGGTGTTCTGAGTGATACAGGCGCCCTTGTGATCCGTACAGGAGAATTTACAGGGCGGTCTCCAAAAGATAAATTCATTGTCAAAGACGAAATTACCTCTGACACTATTTACTGGAATGACTTTAATCTACCCATTGACGAGAAATATTTTGACATGATAAAGAGCAAAATATTGGGCTATTTTGAAACCCTGCCCGAACTATGGGTTCGGGATAGTTTTGCTTGCGCAGATCCACGATACAGGCTGAATATTAGACTTGTGAATGAGAAACCATGGAATAGTCTTTTTGCCTACAATATGTTCTTGCGTCCATCAGAAGAAGAATTGGAAGACTTTACTCCTGAATGGACCATACTTTCGGCACCCGGACTAAAGTTGGATCCGGCTGAATGTGGTACCCGGCAACATAATGCTGCTGTAATTTCCTTTAAAAACAAAATGATATTATTAGCCGGAACCGGATACACCGGAGAGATTAAAAAAGGCATTTTTACTATACTTAATTATATTCTCCCTCACCAAAAAAGTGTATTAAGCATGCATTGCAGTGCTAATTTGGGCGAGGACGGAGATACTGCCATATTTTTTGGATTAAGTGGCACAGGAAAAACTACTTTGAGCGCAGATCCCGATCGTAAATTAATTGGCGATGATGAACATGGATGGACTGCTGATAATATTTTCAATTTCGAAGGGGGTTGTTATGCGAAAACAATCAATTTGACAGAGGAAAAGGAACCGGAAATATTTAATGCAATAAGACACGGGGCCATGGTTGAAAATACGATTTTCTATCCTGGGAGTAATAGGATCAATTTTGATGATAGTTGTATCACCGAAAACACCCGGGTTTCTTATCCGCTGGAATATATTAGTAATTCCCTGGATCCATCAATTGGAGGCCTTCCCAAAAATATTTTCTTGCTTACCTGTGATGCCTTTGGCGTACTGCCACCCATCTCCAGATTAACTCCGGGCCAGGCCATGTACCAGTTTATTTCTGGATACACAGCTAAAGTGGCAGGAACGGAAGCGGGTGTTACTGAACCCAAACCTACATTCAGCGCATGTTTCGGTGCCCCATTTTTACCGTTGCACCCCGGCAAATATGCTCAAATGCTGGGAAGTAAAATGACCGAACACAAGGTAAATGTATGGATGATCAACACCGGCTGGACAGGAGGACCTTATGGTATTGGCAATCGCATGAAGCTGAGATATACAAGGGCTATGATCACAGCTGCTTTAGCTGGGAAATTGGATGGAGTGGAATATGAAAAGGACCCAATATTCGGAATGGCCATGCCTAAAGCATGCCCTCATGTCCCCGCAGAAATTCTGAATCCCCGAAATACCTGGACCGATAAGGCCGCATATGACAATAAAGCAATGTACCTCTCCGGTTTGTTTAATAAAAATTTTGAAAAATATAAGGAAGGTGTAAATCCGGAAGTTCTGGAAGCAGCTCCAAAATTGTAATCACTCTCTATTTGTCTTATACTCTCCCGGTATAGATCCGGGGGAGTTTTTTTTTAAGAACATATTTTATTCGTGGCTGCAACTTTCCATACCATGCTGCCGTTCTAGATTCCATGATGCAAAATCTAATTCCCCTTTTAGTGCTGTCATTATCCTTATCTTCTTTCAGCCAGGATATGGATGAGGAATTAATTAGTTGGAATCCGGACCAAAGACTCACCTGGGCCGATTATAAAGGCAATGTAAAACCAGATTCTGATGCGGCTGCCTCCACCGCCACCTATCTTGGCATTGAATATAATTTTAACAGCAAGGGTTTTGGTTATAAAATCACCTGTAGTTTTTCTAAAACTAAATCCTGGGGAATTCACAAAACAGATTACATACTGGCCCATGAACAAGGGCATTTTGATATTGCTGAAATATTTGCCCGCAAGCTTAATATGAAATTGAGTGAATACAAATTCAATAAGAATAATTTTAAGAATGACCTGAGAAAAATATATGAATCCATTACAGCGGAAAAAGAGGAGATGCAAAACGCCTATGACCTGGAAACAAATCATAGTATAAATAAGAACAAACAAAAGGAATGGTTGAAAAAAATTGATCGGTTACTGAATGACTACGAACAGTATTCCGGCTATAATCAATAAGCATAACGGTTTTACAAATTTATCCCTGGCAGGAAAAAACACTTACTTGATCTTAAATTTTTTTTATTTAGTAAAACTCAACAATTGTTTTCTGGCAACAGTTCTTGGTTTACCATTTGTGCCCATTACGGGGTTCATTTGAGGGGCATCCAACATCAATCTCACCTTAATTTGTCCTTCTAAAAAAGAATTTTGAGGATCAGAGACTACACTGTTAATATTAATCTGTCCATCCGGCCTGATTTCATATTGTATGAGCACGGAATAGGCTCCTTTCTTTAATTTGTTGGAAGTGATGACTTCAGATCTTACGGAACTGCTAACGGTATCAATAAAAGTTTTCCAGATCAGGTTATTGTCTGCCGGAATAGTTTTCACTGCTGTTTCGGATGCAGATGTTTCAGTTGAAATATTTATATTCCCGGTAGTACTCGTATCAAGCCCGGCTGCCGCTGCGTTTTGTTTGACCAGGGCTATTTCTTCTTTTTTAATTGAATCTTCAATAACCTTTTGGGCAATATTTTCTTTGATCTTCAAACTATCCCCTTTTCTTATAACGGCACCCGTATCAGCTTTTAATTTACCGCCATAAAGGGCTTCTTTTAATGACTGCGATTCAGATGTAAAGGAGAGAAGAATACTTGCAAACAGTATGATCATTTTCATGTTCACAATTTACTTTTTTTAAGCCAGACCGGATTCCCTAAAAACAGTTAAAATAATCCATACAACTGGGCGTCTACTTTGGCAATAATTTCCCCCAGGTCCTCTTCATTATCAGCAAAATTATTTTTATCCACGTCAATGATCAATAACTGACCTTCTTTATAACCCGCAATCCATTTGTTGTAATACTCATTAAGCCTCTTCAAATAATCCAGGCGAATATTTTCTTCATATTCTCTTCCTCTTTTCTGAATTTGTCCCACCAGAGTAGGCACTGAAGCGTTCAGGTAAATCAAAAGATCGGGGGGTTGAACCAGGGTTTTTAATGTTTGAAAAAAATGAAAATAATTATCAAAGTCCCTTTTGCTCATAAGCCCCATTTCATGCAGATTAGGAGCAAAAATATTAGCATCTTCATATATTGTCCTGTCCTGTATTACGGTCTCAGTGCCTTTTTGAATTTCAACCAATTGCCGGAGGCGGCTGTTCAAAAAATAAATTTGTAAATTAAAACTCCACCGGGGCATATCTTCATAAAAATCCATGAGGTAGGGATTGTGCTCCACATCTTCAAAATTGGGTATCCATTTATAATGCTTGCTAAGCATTTCGGTCAGCGTTGTCTTACCGGCACCGATGTTGCCGGCGACTGCGATATGTTTTGTTTTTGCCTTAGATTTTGCCATATTATTCAATGTCAGGGATAAGAATTTCAGAGCCTGAAAGATAAATATAAAATAACCCCTGCAATCCCTTTTATTGCTTGTTATGAAAATAGTTCAATCCCATGGCATCTCTTACCAACTCCATCGTTTGCCGGGCACTTTGCCTTGCTTTTTCTGCTCCTTTCTCCATCACTTCATTTAAATAGCCCGTGTTGTTACGGATAGCCTCTGATTTTTCGCGGATAGGGGCAATGAATTGAACCATGTGTTCCCCTAACTGCTTTTTCATATCGCCATAGCGAATAGAACCTTTTACATAATCCTCCTGGTACTTCTCTATCACGTCCGGAGGGCTAACCAACCTCATTAATGAAAAAATATTCTCTATATAATCAGGTATTGGCGCATTGGATTCTACCGGGCCTGAATCAGTTTTGGCCTTCATTACTTTTTTCCTGATGAGGTCGTCATCATCAGAAAGATAAATGGTGGCTAATTGATTTTCACTTTTGCTCATTTTGCCTTTTCCATCCAAACCGGGGACCTTAATCAATTCTCCTCCATAATTAAATGCATGGGGTTCTGGAAAGACGTCGCTATACCTGTGATTGAAACGATTCGCAAAATTGCGTGCCATTTCAAGATGTTGTTCCTGGTCTTTACCTACAGGAACCAAAGATGCCCGATGTAAAATAATATCCGCGGTCTGGAGTACGGGGTAAGTCAACAACCCGGCATTTGCATTTTCGGGGTGCTGCCTTACTTTATCTTTAAATGTGGCAGTTTTTTCCAATTCCCCTTTGTAGGCAAGCATGTTGAGATACAAGTATAATTCAGAAGTTTCCCGGATATGGCTTTGGCAGTAAAGCGTTGCCTTGTCCGGATCTAAACCACAGGCAATATTTTCAGACAACACCCGGTGAACATTCAATTTTAATTCACTGGTATCCGGATGCGTAGTAAGCGAATGAAGATCAGCCACCATAAAATAGCAATCATATTCATCCTGCATCCGAACATAATTTTTTAAAGCGCCAAAATAATTTCCCAGGTGTAGAAAACCTGTTGGGCGTATACCACTCATTACTATTTCCTTATTCTTTCCCATAGTTCCCAAACACATTCGTTTTTAAAAAATCCCTTTTATTTCTTTTATTATAGCTCAAAAGGTAAGGCGGCGAAGATAAGAAAAGAAGGCAGTTGGAGTAGTTGTTCATTGGTTTGCCATTCGTCCTTTGAAAATTGCCTATTGCCAATTGAAAACTATATTTGCCGGATGGAAGTTACCGATGCAATGATTGACAAACTGGCCCACCTTGCCCGGTTAAAATTCAATGAATCAGAAACGCAGGAAATAAAAAAGGACCTGCAACGCATGATTGTTTTTGTTGAAAAATTGAATGAGCTGGACCTGGAGAACGTAGAGCCTCTTTTGCACATGAGTAGTGAAATAAATGTTTTGAGGGAAGATGAAATAGAAGGTTCAGTTAGCCGTTCAGAAGCCTTGAAAAATGCTCCTTCTCACAACAATCAATTTTTCAAAGTACCAAAGGTTATAAAAAACCCAGCCTCCTGAATGCATACCCAAACCCGCCTGATAAAAGAATTTATAAAATAAAAACGCTTGGATACTCCTAAAACTTTTCAAAATACGCAGGTGGCCAACGATTGTATAATTCACCTGGAAAATATCCGGAAGAATTATATAATGGGCAAAAATGTACTGGAAGTTTTGAAAGGCCTGTCATTAGAAATATATAGAAATGAATATGTAGCCTTGATGGGGCCTTCGGGTTCGGGCAAAAGCACTTTAATGAATATTATCGGGTGCCTGGATACGCCTACTGCCGGAAAATATATTTTGAACAGGCAGGATGTAAGCGAGATGGAAGATAATTCCCTTGCCGAAGTGCGCAATAAAGAAATTGGATTTGTATTTCAGCAATTTAATCTGCTTCCCCGGCTGACCGCCCTTGAAAATGTAGCCTTACCGCTGGTATATGGAGGAATGAGTAAAAAGCTCCGCAATGAAAAAGCATTACACGTTTTGGATATGGTTAATCTCAGCGACCGCAGCCACCACCGGCCAAATGAACTAAGCGGTGGCCAATCGCAGCGGGTGGCTATAGCCAGAGCCCTTGTGAATGATCCGGCTATTATTCTTGCAGATGAGCCTACTGGTAACCTGGATACAAAGACATCGTATGAGATCATGGAGATTTTTAATACAATTCAATCCGGAGGTAATACAATTGTCCTGGTTACTCATGAGGAAGATATAGCCAATCATGCACTTCGTATCATCAGGCTTCGTGATGGAATTATAGAAAATGACCAAAAAAATGAAAAAGCCGGAATGTACACACGTCAGTAAAAATTTATATAATTAATCCTAAAAATCATATACCCAAAGCAGAGTTTGCACATGGCCTTAAAAATTTATACGAAAACTGGAGACAAAGGAACCACTTCATTAATAGGAGGCACTAAAGTTTCTAAGGCTCACTTGCGTATAGAAGCATACGGGACAATTGATGAACTGAACTCATACCTCGGTTTATGCAAGGATATTATTGAAAATAAAAACAGCAGGATAATTCTTAACGAAATTCAGGACCGGTTATTCACTATAGGCGCTGCTCTTGCCTGCGACCCGCTTAAAGAAACCAAAATGAAGATTCCCGATCTCAAGGAGAAAGATATAGTGTTGTTGGAAAAGGAAATAGACAAAATGAATAAATCCTTACCGGCCATGAAATTTTTCATCCTCCCGGGAGGACATCCCACGATATCCCATGTTCATGTATGCCGTTCTATTTGCAGGAGAGCTGAGCGTTGCTGCGTGAGATTAGAAAAGGAAAATAATGAAGTGGAGCCCGCAATTATTAAATATTTAAACCGGTTGAGTGATTATCTTTTCGTTTTGGCGAGGTATACCGGTCATTTGCTAAAAATTGAAGAGCAACCATGGAAACCCCGTATTTAGCTCAAAATTATCCTGCCCTTCCTTCTTATTTAAACTATTTTCCCATCTTTCATATGAAGAATTCTGTCACTAAGTCGGGCCAGTTCTTCATTATGAGTAACAATCAAAAAGGTTTGATTGAATTGTTTACGGAGATCAAAAAATAATTGATGTAATTCTTTCGCATTAACTGAATCCAGGTTACCCGTAGGTTCATCAGCCATGATTATATCCGGCTTGTTTATCAATGCCCTGGCAACAGCCACTCTTTGCTGCTCACCGCCTGACAACTGGTTAGGTTTGTTTTCCATTCTTTTTGATAGACCTATCATGTTCAGCAGCTTAACAGCTTCTGTTTTTACTTCAGATTTCTTACGGCCAGCCAGCCAGCCGGGAATACAAACGTTTTCAAGCGCCGTAAATTCCGGAAGCAAATGGTGAAACTGAAAAACAAACCCGATATGCTTGTTCCTGAAGGCAGACAATTTTTTTTCATCCAGAGATTCAATTGGCACATTATTCATACTAACAGTTCCTTTATCCTGCTTATCCAAAGTTCCCAGGATATGGAGTAAAGTACTTTTTCCAGATCCCGAAGGCCCTACAATAGAGGCTACTTCACCCCTTTCCACTTCTATGTCAACACCCTTTAAAACCTCTACCACTCCATATTTCTTATATATATTCTTGCCTGAAATCATAATATTAGATTCTAATAAATAAGCCAAATATCCTTAAAACGAAGCCCGATTCAAAAAAGGATCGCTGCCGCCAGGTGATTTTAAGAAATTATTCATTACCCCAAAAACAACTAAGCATTTGGAAAATTCGTTAATACCGTTACATTTGCGGAAAATTGGGGTATAAACAAAATCCCTAAACCGGACTTTTAAATAAATTAAATTCTTCGAATATGTTTTGGACGTTAGAACTGGCCTCTTATCTTGAAGATGCTCCCTGGCCTGCTACAAAAGATGAATTGATTGATTATTCAATCCGTTCAGGAGCTCCTCTTGAAGTGGTAGAAAATCTTCAGGAACTGGAAGACGAAGGCCAGGATGTTTATGAGACTATTGAAGATATATGGCCAGATTATCCCACCCAAGAAGATTTTCTTTTTAATGAAGATGAATATTAAGTGAATTATTGTGGCCCAAAAGGCCCTAAAAATAAAACCGCTCCATTTTTGAGCGGTTTTATTTTTTATGGATAATTAATTGCTCCAGACTTTTGCTTTTTGAAATCGGCCTCCTGATTAATGGAAATTTCCGGAACGAGTATCCGGTTAATTATTTTTCCATTTGTTCAATTACAGCTTGTGTAACACCGGTAAAAGAGAAGCCACCATCATGAAAAAGGTTTTGCATGGTGACCATTCTTGTCAGGTCACTAAACATGATTGCAATATAATTGGCACAATCTTCACCGGAGGCATTTCCAAGTGGGCTCATTGCTTCGGCATAACTAATGAATCCGTCGAAACCTTTTACTCCACTTCCTGCAGTAGTACGCGTAGGCGATTGTGAAATAGTATTCACCCTGACCTTGTTCCTGACACCATAATGATAACCGAAACTCCGGGTTATGCTTTCAAGCAGCGATTTGGCATCTGCCATTTCATTATAATCAGGAAAAACCCGCTGGGCTGCAATATAAGTTAGTGCTACTACACTTCCCCAGTCATTAATTGCATTCAAATCCCATGCTGTACGCAGCACTTTATGAAAACTCATTGCAGAAATATCCAATGATTTCTGGTTCCATTCGTAATTGATTTCAGTATAATGTTTTCCTTTTCTTACATTCAAACTCATACCAATAGAATGTAATATAAAGTCCATTTTTCCGCCGAAATGTTCCATTGATTTATCAAAAAGATTTTTGAGATCTTCCATATTGGTCACGTCTGCTCCAATAACAGGGGCATTACCACACAAAGCAGAAAGTTTATTGATCTCCCCCATACGCAATGCCACCGGCGCATTGCTTAAAACGATTTGCGCTCCTTCTTCATAGCATTTCAGTGCGGTTTTCCATGCAATCGATTTTTCGTCCAAGGCACCGAAAATGATACCCTTTTTGCCTTTTAGTATAAGGTTTGCCATAGTTTTAATTTTTATTTATTGCGGGTAAAAATACCGATAAATGGCTCTCAAGCATCAGGTAAGCGAGCTAACAGCTAAAATGGATAAAAGAATCTGAAGTTCAATTCTGAAAATTAATTTAATAACTTTTCTTCCAAAAGATTCGAGGACGGGCATTATCTGCAAAAGTTAATTCCTTACCATTTCCCTTGCATTTTCCAAAGCGGCTGCAGTGGGCTTTTCCCCACTTAACATTTTAGCGATTGTGGTTATTCTTTCTTCGTTGGTGAGCTGGCGAATATCTGTTTTAACTTTATCGTTCACTATATTCTTATAAACATAGAAATGGGCATCTGCTTTTCCAGCTATTTGGGGCTGATGTGTAATGCAAATAACCTGTCTTTTTGATGCGAGTTGCTTTAATATTATTCCAACTTGTTTTGCAGCTTCACCGGAAATTCCCGTATCTATTTCATCAAATATCATAGTAGGAAGATTGATAGATTGAGCAACCAGTGATTTAATGCAAAGCATCAGCCGGCTAAGTTCCCCACCGCTCGCAACTTTTCGTACGGGTTGAAACTGACCACTTTTATTTGCATCAAATAAAAATTCAACAGAGTCAATTCCAAATTGGTTTAATTCCGATTCAGACTTGCAATTTACCATTAACCTGGCGTTGGGCATGCCTACCTGTATAAGCAAAGAATTTACTTTTTCCTGCAAGGGCGCTATTTGTTTCTTTCGGATATCAGAAATTTTTTTTGCCAATTTTTCTGCTTCCTTTTTTAACTCATTACTTTCTTTTTCATTTTGCTTTATTTCGGTATCGATATTCAAAACAGCCCCAATTTTTTCCTGCAGTTGTTTTTGAAGTTCTAATAACTCATTGGTATTTTGTAATCCATGCTTTTTTAATAACTTATAACCAACAGAAAGTCTTTCATTCAATTGTTCGATTTTTTCCGGATCGTAATTAATACGAGCTCCAGTCCGCCCTATTTCTCCCGCAATATCCTGCAATTCTATTTGAGCAGAGTGTAATCGCTGTACCAGCGTTTGGAGATCAGGATGAGAAAATTGGTATGCCTGCAGTTGGTTAAATAAACTCTTTATTTGTTGTACCAGGGGGTTTTCATTTCCCTCTAATTCAAAATGTACTTTATTTAAAGCAGCTTTAATACCTTCTGCATTGCCCAACAACTTTAATTCTTCTTCTGCGTTTTCAAGTTCATTTTCCTTAAAACCAGCTTCTTCCAGTTCGTTATATTGAAATTGATTATAGTCAGCCTCTTTATCAAATTGTTGCTTTTGTTTTCTTAATTCTTCGCATTTCCGTTCTAAAGTTTTCCATTCTGCAAAAACAAGTTGGTATTCTATGAGCCGGCCGGAATTACCTGCCAACGCATCCAAAACTTCCCGTTGAAAGTAAGTTTCTCCCAACTCCAGTGTATCAAATTGAAGATGAAGGTCTACCAGCATTAGACTTACCTTTTGCAGTAGAAAAAGATTAACCGGCGTATCATTTATAAAAGCCCTGGACTTACCGTTTGCGGTTATCTCCCTTCTTAAAACAAGCTCTTCCCCGGAATCCAGTTCATTTTCCTTTAAAAATAATTGGACTTCCTCTTTATTTGAAGCCAGGAATGTTCCTTCGATGATGCATTTTTTTTCTTTGTTTACCAACAGAGAGGAATCAGCCCGCTGTCCTAAAATCAAACTTAATGCGCCCACTATAATTGATTTACCTGCACCTGTTTCCCCGGTAATAATGTTTAATTTTCCAGAAAAATCGATTTCCAGTTTATCTATTATAGCGTAATTATTTACAGAAATTTTTTGCAGCATAGACAGCTATGGAATAATGGAAATAAAATCTACATCTTTTAAAGAAGTTGGGCAAATTAACTAAAGACAAATCAAATCTCAATAAAAAACCTCCTGCTGGATGCAGGAGGTCAATAAAAATTCTTTTTCTTTGTTATCCTTTCTGAGAATTCATTTATTTTATTTCAACATTATTACTTAGTTCCTCATCAACAAGGATGCGGCCGCAGTTTTCACAAACCATTACTTTCTTGTGCTGCTTGATCTCACTTTGTTTTTGGGGGGGTATTGAATAAAAACATCCGCCGCAGGCATCTCTTTCCACTGGAACCACAGCCAGGCCATTCCGATAACTTTTACGGATCTTTTCATAGCTGGTCAACAACCTGCTATCAACATGCTCCCTGGCCTCTCCAGCCAGTTTACTAAAATGCTTTTCTTCTTTTTCATTAGCAGCAATGATTTTTTCCAGTTCACTTTTCTTATTTGAAAGTGTACTTTCTTTGCTTGTTATATTCTTTTTTGCCTTTTCAAGCAAAACGGCCTTTTCAGCGATTTCTTCTGTTGCATCCTTAATATGTTTCTCTGCCAGCTTTATTTCCAATTGCTGCATTTCCATTTCTTTATTGATAGCCTCAAATTCACGGTTATTCTTTACATCCTCGCTTTGTTTTTCATATTTTTTAACCAGGGCTTCTGCCTCTTTGATGGCATCTTTTCTCTTTTGAATAAATTCTGTAACGCCATTGATTTCTTCTTCAATCCGCGTTTGGCGGGCATGCAGCCCTTGAATTTCATCCTCAAGGTCAGCTACTTCCATAGGAAGTTCTCCTTTCAGAATGCGGATCTCATCCATTTTACTTTCTATTTTTTGCAAAGTAACTAAGGAAGTAAGTTTTTCTTCAACAGAGAATTCTTTAACGTGTGCCATTGTTTTATTTGATGTTTAAAAGGCTCAAAAATAATGAACAGGGTTGGTCATTACCTTAGTTTTAAGGACGGCAAAGGTAGGGAATTTTAACTCTAAAATTTCCTGAAGCATATCAATAGTATACTGTTCACTTTCATAGTGCCCGATATCAGCAATTAATATTTTTTCTTCAGCATCAAAAAATTCGTGATACTTTATATCTGCGGTTATAAATGCATCTGCGCCAGACAGTAAAGAGTTGGAAATCAAAAAACTACCCGCGCCACCACAAATGGCAACTTTTTTTATTGGAGCATTTCTAAACTCACTGTGACGAATTATCTTAATCCCAAATACCAATTTAACCCGGTTCAGAAAATCATTTTCATTCAGAGCTTCAGCAAATTCTCCAATAATGCCCGCACCAATTTTTTGATGTGCATTGGATAATGACAAAATATCATAGGCTACTTCTTCGTAGGGATGTATTGCCTTCATTGCTGAAACTATCTTATTCTCTAAAAACCCCGGGAAAATAATTTCAATTTTGTGTTCATTTTCCTGGTGTTGTCGCCCTATTATTCCTTTATAGGGATCACTTCCCTGCTCAGCTTTGTAGGTCCCGGTACCCTCCGTATTGAAACTGCATTCGCTATAATTTCCTATATATCCTCCTCCCGCTTCAAAAATCGCATTCCGTACTTCAATGGCGTTCTCTGTTGGAACAAAAACGCATAATTTCTTCAGATGCTCTTTTTGTGGACTAAGTACAGAAATATTGCTTAACCCTAACATTTTAGCCATTTTGCCGCTTACACCATTCACCACATTATCAAGATTGGTGTGTATAGCATATATAGCAATGTCATTTTTAATGGCGGTTATAATGCTTTTTTCAACGTAGTTTTTACCATTAATTTTTTTTAACCCCCGAAAAATAATTGGATGGTGCGCAACCACCAGGTTACAATTTTTTTCCACAGCCTCCTTAATTACTTCTTCAATAGAATCCAGGCAACACATAATGCCGCTGCACTCCCACCTGCTGTCACCGGTTATTAATCCTGAATTGTCATACGATTCCTGAAGTGATGGATGAGCAAAGGATTCGAGAAAGGAGACTATTTCTGCTATTTTCATTAGCTACATTTTAAATTTTCAGGCAAACCAGGTGAAAAGAGATTGCAATAAAAATAGTTCAATTATATTTCCTTTGATTACGAGTTTCACCCCCAGTTTTAAAAAGGGTGGTAAAAAAGAAGGTATTGAGAAAATGAAAGGTTTGGCTTTAATTTCCCCTTTCGCAAAAACAGGAATTGAAAATAAACAATTTACTAAAGTCTGGCTGGAATCCCAGAACCCAAGTTTGGGGTGATTATTATTATTAAAGCACAAATTTATACGGGGAATTTTGATGATTAGATTTGACTAATTGATCATTAGCCGAACTTAGTTTAGATTCAGGTAAAGTACTATTGTTAATTCAAAAAGATAGCCTTATTTTGGCCTTTTAACTTTTACCCGAATGAAAAAAGTCTTCTTTGCTGTTTCTTTATTTTTATTAATAGCTGGTTGTAAGAAAAGCATTGACAAAATAAAGGAAAATGCAGTTGTCTCGGCCATGACCGATGGCCAATGGGGTATTACTAAATTTGTGAATAACGGCAATAATATTACTTTTGAATATACCAACTTCAAATTTCAATTTTACAGTAATAATACGGTTGATGCTTTCAAAAATGGAACCATTGAAAAAACGGGTACCTGGTATGGTGACGCTACCAAAATGACCATTGATTCCAATTTTCCAAATTCAATTTTCCCGTTAAATCTTATAAATGGCACCTGGCAAATAGAAAATAATAGTTGGACCTATGTTGTCGCTTCGCAAAAATCAGGTGCAGATACCAGGTCCATGAGGCTTGAAAAACTGTAGGTATTTTACTATCCAATCTTCCTTCTGATAATTAATCCTTTGACTGAACCAGGATGTTCAAAAATATTTTTTTAAATGAATCCCTATTTTCGTCCATGATTCTATTTGAGGATAATATAATTTTTACCCATTAAGGCCGTTGTAAAGAAAACAAAAAAATAAAAAACGTACTGAAAACTCAATCTTACCATAATCTCAGGAAATCAATTTTCGTTTTTCTCCTGGCCTTTTCCGGAACAATCAATGTTTTTGGTCAAAATCCTGTTGCCAATTTCAAGGGGAATGTTTTATCAGGCTGTGCTCCGCTCACCGTCACTTTTTCTGATCAATCTTCCGGAAATCCAACTTCATGGAGTTGGGAATTCAGCAATGGTACACTTACTAATGTTCAAAACCCCATTGTTGTTTTTTCAGCACCAGGAACTTACTCGGCCAAATTAGTAGTTACTAACGAAAATGGAATTGACCAGGTTGAAAAAATAGACTATATAACGGTCTTTCCATCTCCTGTAGCAGATTTTAGAAGTGATTTTACATTAAGCTGTGTTCCCGCTACAATAAGGTTTACGGATCTGTCATCCTCTTCCGTTGGTAATATTGTAAAGTGGGAATGGGAATTTGGCGATGGAAATACATCAACACAACAAAATCCTACTCACGTCTATTCTAATACCGGCTTTTATACAGTTTTGTTGAGAGTAACCAGCAGTACAGGGTGTACCAGAAGGATAGCAAGAACAAGGTATATCCGTGTTGTTAGTGGAGTATCTACGGATTTTAATTTTACAATGGGGGGATCCTGTAAAGCCCCTTTCGCAGTTAATTTTCAAAATCAATCAAGTGGACCCGGAGTAATAAGCTATACCTGGAATTTTGGTAATGGACAAACTTCCACTTTACGAAATCCTACTACTATTTATAATGCACCCGGTAACTACACTGTAAACCTAACCGCCCAAAGCGACCTGGGATGTAGTGGTGTGATTCAAAAAACAATAACGATTAATCAAACAACAACAGATTTTACAAGTCCTGCCTCTGGTTGCCTGGAACAACCAATTAGTTTTCAAAATAATTCTTCATCACAACCAATAGCGTCTTCCTGGAATTTTGGAGATGGAACCTTGTCTGCTCAGATTAATCCGGCAAAAACTTATTTTACGGCTGGTGTTTATAATGTGAAGTTGATAAATACCTATGCTAATTGCACTGATTCAGTTTCCAAAACAATTACGGTCATTGATAACCCCGCAGTAGATTTTACTGTTAATGATAGTTCGTCGTGCCAGGCTCCCTTTAATGTCCAGTTTACTGATTTAACACCCGGAGCTGCATTCTGGCTTTGGGATTTTGGGGATGGTACTACCTCCACTCAAAAAAATCCCTCACATCAATATGCCAGCTTAGGAAATTATACGGTAACCTTGACAGCAGGTCCTTCAACAAGTTGTTCTAATACTACCACAAAAACTGATTTCATTAAAATACAGGAAACGAATATTTCCATTATTCCAGGTAACGGTTGTATTCCTTATACATACACTCCCCAGGCAGCCATTCAAACATTAGATTCAATAGCTACCTATTTATGGGATTTTGGAGATGGGACGACCTCGACACAAAAAAATCCACCTCCACACACTTATAACACAGAAGGGGAATACACTTTAACCCTTACAGCAACTACTGTGAATGGTTGTAGTAAAACAGTTTCTTTACCGAGAGGGGTTATAACAGGAACTCCAGCGACTGTCAATTTCACAGCTGCGCCTATGATTGCATGTGCAACCGACAGGGTTTCCTTCTCAGGCAATGCTAATACTACACCAGGAGCTGAAGTCATTTGGGCCTGGAATTTTGGAGACGGATCTACCTCTAATCTTCAAAATCCTGTTCATACATTTATTGATACTGGTTCTTTGAATGTAACTCTGACTGTGTTGAATAACGGTTGCGATAATTCCGTAACCCGGGTTATTACAATAAATCCTCCTATTGCAAAATTTGAATATAAGGTTAACTGTGCATCACGGGCCGTTACTTTTACCAATACAAGCCTTGTAAATAATACAATCTCTCCCTTAACTTATTTATGGAAGATGGGAGACCCCGCTGCCACGCAATTTACATCAGCTACCCCCCCACCATTTACATATCCTGGCACGGGAACCTATAATGTTTCATTAACCGTAACCAATGGGGCCTGTACTTTTACTGTCACAAACCCGGTATCTATTTTCGATGAAAAAGCAGACTTTACCATTAATAGAAACCCGGTTTGTAAAAACACTACAGTTACCCTGAGTGCTATAAATAGCGATGCTAATAACATCTCAAATTACTCATGGACAGTCGGCACTCGGGTCTTTCCATCTTCGCCAAGATCCATAAATCAGCGATTTCCTGCTGAAGGATCGTATGGGGTAAGTCTTACTATTACTGACATCAATGGATGTACAAACACAAAAACAGTAGCTAATTATGTGACTGTAACCGGGCCCACTGCTAATTTTGTTCCTTCAAGTCCGGGAGCCTGTCTAAATAAAACAGTAACTTTTACAGATCTTTCAACATCTGTATCCTCAACAATAGTAAGTTGGGATTGGGATTTTGGTGATGGAACTCAAAAGACCTTTTCAGGCCCGCCATTTACCCATACTTATTCGGTGGAAGGAAGATACAAAGTATCATTAAAAGTAACAGATGGGACAGGATGCACCAACAGTTATACTTTTCCGACTAATTTACTGGTCACAAATCCTATTGCTGGTTTCAGGGCCGATACATTTTACTGCCCGGGTGCTCCACTCCAGTTTGTTGACACCTCCTCTGGACCAGGATTATCTTATCAGTGGAGTTTTGGGGATGGCAATACTTCAAACTTGCAAAATCCTACTAATAGTTACCCAATAGGCGATGCCAGTTATTCAATCAAACTCAAAATAACAGATGTATCGGGTTGTGTAGATTCAATTACAAAAGCAGATTATATAAGTATCCGAAGTCCAAAAGCTGCATTTGATATTAAGGATACAACAACGATTTGTCCACCCTTACGCACCAGTTTTACATTTAAGGGAAAGGATTATAAATCCTATAACTGGAGTTTTGGAGATGGGGGCGGCACTACGCAACTAAATCCAAATTATTTCTATAGCGATTATGGACGTTTTATTCCAAAACTTTACTTGCGGGGACCGGGAGGATGTATCGATTCTGCTCAGGCATCAGTTTCAGTTTATGATCCTTTCGATGCTACTGAAATAAATTATGGCCCGGTAACATCTGCCTGTAATTCTCTCAAAGTAGATTTTAATCTGGTGGTACCTCCCTCTTTTAAATTTATCTTTTCTTATGGGGATGGATCTGTTGATTCATCACAGGCAACTACTCTTACTCATACTTATACAAGGCCGAGTTTGAATACTCCTTCGTTATTATTGATTGATACTATTTCTGGTTGCGAAGAACGAATCAACGGTTCTAAAAGAATTAATGTTATAGGTGCTATACCCTTATTTGGGAAAGATAAAAAAGAGTTTTGTGATCAGGGTGTGGTGACCTTCAAAAACTTTACTACTAAAAACGAACCTATCATTTCAACGGTTTGGGATTTTGGAGATGGAACTACATCGACTGAAAATGAACCACAACATAATTTCACCCAACCAGGGGTCTATATCGTGACACTAAATGTAACCACACAAAGCAATTGCAGTAAATCATTTTCAGACACGATAAGAGTGCACAGGACCCCTGTTACCTCAATCCTGGGCAGAGATACGATTTGTGTAAATATTTCTGAACCATATAGCGGCGCCCTGGCTGTTGCTGATACATTAATAAAATGGCAGTGGACATTTGGCAACGGTCAAACCTCAACGCAAACAGAAAACATAGTCACCTATAATAATGCAGGAAATTATGCTGTAAAACTAACTACCACAAATAAGATTGGTTGTGTTGCAGAAACAATTAAAAACATTTATGTTTCACCAATTCCAACGGTTACTGCAACACAAGACCCACTCACCATTATTTCTGGTGGCGGAACAAATATTAATATGAACTACACGGGTAATATAGTTTCTTATAATTGGATACCAACTACAAGATTAAGCTGCACTACTTGCCCATCTCCATTTGCAAATCCGCAGCTAACTACAAAATATACTGTGCAGGTAGCAGACAGGTATGGTTGCAAGAGTGCAGGGAATGTAACTATCCTGGTAGTATGTGGTAAGCAAAACTTTTTTATACCAAATACTTTTTCTCCAAATAATGATGGCCGGAACGAATTGTTTTTTCCTAAAGGAACAGGGCTTTTTCGCATAAAATCAATGAGAATATATAACCGGTGGGGTGAACTTGTATTTGAGAAAAAAGATTTTTCTGCCAATGATGCATCGGCAGGATGGAATGGTACTTACAAAGGAAAGCCAGCCAGCGCTGACGCATATATTTATACTATGGAAATTTTATGTGAGAATAATACCGTCATTCCTGTAAAAGGCAACGTAACCTTATTAAGATAGTTTTAGAAATGGGAAAAAGGAAAAATTTTATTTATTACGGGCTTATATGTTTATTCATCAGCATACAAAGTATGCTCAATGGGCAGGATATACATTTTTCCCAGTTCTTTGAAACACCTCTTTTAAGAAACCCTGCCCTGGCAGGAATTTTTACCGGAGATATCCGTTTGCAAATGGTTTACCGTGATCAATGGGGAAGTGTTACGGATGGTTATAAAACCGGATCTTTGAATGGAGAATACAAACTGCCCATTGGTAAAGCAGATGATTTTGTAACTGTTGGTGGGCAGGTTTTATTTGACAGAGCTGGCACAGCAGCCCTGACACAAACGAGTGTTTTACCAGTTCTCAATTATCACAAATCACTCAGCGAAGAACATAACAGATATTTATCATTGGGCTTTATGGGCGGAGTGGTGAACCGAAGTTTTGACCGGTCTAAGATCATTACAGATGATCCGGGGGGAGAACCAACAGCCATTCCCAATTATACTTATCTTGATGGCAGTGTAGGATTAAGTTATAATTCTGATTTGAATAAAAATCCGGATGATAACTTCTACCTGGGTGTGGCCTATCATCATTTTACACGGCCAAAAAACTCATTTTTTCGTGATCCTTCCGTTCAATTAAATCCTAAATGGACAGGCTCAGCAGGGTTACGTTTTGGTGTTACTGAATATTCTTATGTTTCGTTATTAGCTGATTATTCTGTTCAGGAAAATTACCAGGAAACAGTTTTTGGTGCTTTATATGGACTGAAAATAGGACCGGAGATTGAAAATCCCCAATATGTTATTCATGCCGGAACATTTATAAGATGGAAAGATGCATTAATTCCGGTTGTAAAACTTGATTATAATCCCTTCTCTTTTGCATTTAGTTACGATGTTAATATTTCTAAACTTAAACCTTATAGTTATGGCAGGGGAGGAATGGAAATTTCAGTTTCATATATAGGATTTTTGGATAGAAATAATTCTAGTGTTAATGCTGTTCGTTGTCCCAGGTTTTAATTCCCACCTTTCAAATAGTTGTATATTCCCTTTTGAGATTTACAAATTAAGTTATGCAAATTACGATTGGTCAAAAGGCCCCCGACTTTAGTTTATATGATACCACCAAAACCAAAATATCGCTGGGAGATCTAAGGGGCCAGAATGTTTTACTACTTTTTTTTCCTCAGGCATTTACCAGTGTTTGCACCAGGGAACTTTGTACTGTGCGGGACAATATCAGCCTATATAATAATGCCAATGCCTGTATCCTGGGAATTTCAGTCGATTCGGTATATACTCTTGCTAAATACAAAGAAGAACAAAAATTAAATTTTTCATTATTGAGCGATTTTAATAAAGAAGTTTCTGCAGCCTATAATTCACTTTACGATACCTGGAAACTGGATATGAAAGGTGTATCGAAGAGGTCAGCTTTTCTTATCGATAAGGAAAAAATAATCAGATATGTTGAAATACTGGAAAACGCATCTGATGAACCTGATTTCCTGCTTATTAAAGATTCTCTGGCTGAATTAGATTAAAACTGCGTTAATTTTCTATTCCTGATAGTTCTTATTCAATTGGTTCTCAATTATTTTATTTTTTAGGGATAATTACGTTGCACAACTCAGAAAAACGGTATATTATTGGGAAATAAAAGTAAATTTGATTTGTTGAAAAGACTTTTACCAATATTATTATTTCTGGGTTTTTCGTTTTCAGATTCTTTCGCACAGGATTCCGGGAACCCCTTACCTGACAATGGGAAAAAAATTAGTTTTTATCCTAACCCCGCAACCAATTATATCACTTTCAATATTAAGAGAACCGTTCAGAATGGCTTAACCATTACGGTTTTTAATTTCTTGGGTAAAAAGATTTACGAAACACAAACCGTTAATGAAAATACAGTAATCACTCTTACTGATTTCAACCGGGGCACTTACATTTATCATATTACAGACAGGAGTGGTAAAATGATAAATACTGGCAAATTCCAGGTTTCCAAATAATCTATCATACTATTTTTAGATTACCTGTATGATCAGGAATTTAAGATAATGGGTATTTTCAAGTCCGGGAATAATAGGATGGTCCGCGGATTGAGTTTGAAATGTCACTCTTCTTATTTTTCTTCTTGCATCCTTTGCAGCCAATTCGATGATTTGTAAAAATAATTCAGGACTCACCAAATTAGTACAGGAAGAGGTTACCAAAAATCCACCCGGTCTGATTAGTTTCATACCCCTAAGATTGATCTCCTTATAACCGGTTATCGCTTTTTGAATAGTTTCCCTGCTTTTGGTAAAAGCAGGCGGATCCAGCATCACTACATCATATTTCTTTTCCTCTTTAGACCATTGTTTTAATACATCAAATGCATTTGCCGTTAAGAATTTACACCTGTTTTCAACACCATTTAAGGCCGCATTTTTTGTGGCTTGTACAACAGCATTCTCAGAAATATCCAAACCTAAGACGGATTTAGCACCATAATGAGCGGCGTGGATTTCAAAAGTTCCGGTATAGGTAAATGCACCTAATACCTCAGCCCCCTTCACAATATGTTGAATGCTTCGCCGGTTGTCTTGCTGGTCAAGAAAATAGCCTGTCTTTTGACCGTTTTCAACATCAACATAAAAATTTAACCCGTTTTCTGTGATTACAATTTTTGTGTCAAACGACTCAGATAAAAACCCCTTAACAGGCGGTAAACCTTCTAATTCCCTTACAGGTACATCATTTCTCTCATAAATACCCTTTGGCTGAAAAATTTGGTTCAGCGCCTTAACAATGGAAGGCTTCCATTTGTCCATTCCCAGGGTAAGCGTTTGCAAAACAAAATAATCACTGAACTTATCAATTATAAGTTGAGGCATTGAATCAGCCTCGCCAAATACCAGTCTGCAATTTTCGGAATAACCTATTCGCTGCCGGTATTCCCAGCACTCTCTTATACGTGAAAGAAAAAAATTCTCATTAATTTCTTCATTCTTCTGTCGGGTAAGCAATCTGACAAGTATCTGTGATTTTGGATTGATATAACCTTTGCCGACAAATTTTTTGTCATATGAAAATACTTCTACCGTTTCGCCCCCTATCACCTCACCCTCAACTATTTCCACCTCATTGTTAAAAATCCATGGATGCCCGTTGGCAATCCGGTTTGCAATTTTTCGCTTCAAATAAACTCTGATCATAATGTAAAACCTGCAAGTTACCGGAAACGAGGATATTCCGGGGATACACTATCTGAACTGTTAGGCTATTTGTCACTACAATATAATAATCGCAGGCATTCAACAAGTCATTTTGTCCCAAACCAGCCATTGGCAATATTGTTGACAACCTTACCTTTGCAAACAATTTTGAAAAAAATGACAGAAAAAGATCTGAGTGAAAATAAGAACGGAAACAAGGAAACCACTAATGGCCTGGATATTAATGCAGATGAGTCCCAAAGCGGATCCACCCATCTGAATGAACCGATTGAGGAGGAATCAGCTTTGGAGAAAGCACGGCAGGAAGTGGACGAAGCTAAAGACAAATATTTACGGCTTGCAGCTGAATTTGAAAATTTTAAAAGGAGAACAGCGAGAGAAAAAGTGGAGTTGATTCAAACCGCAGGCAAAGATGTGATAGCTGACATGCTTGAGGTTTTGGATGATTATGACCGGGCCCAAAAACAGCTGGAAACCAGTACTGAAATCGAACATTTAAAAGAAGGCGTAACCCTTATTCTTAATAAATTAAGAAACAAGTTGCAGGCAAGGGGTTTGAAACCAATGGAAAGCATTGGAAAAGAATTCGATGCTGATCTTCATGAAGCAATTACAGAAATTCCGGTTGCGTCTAAAGAAATGAAAGGCAAAATAGCTGACGAGGTAATGAAAGGCTATTTCTTAAACGATAAAATAATCCGGCACGCCAAAGTGGTGGTAGGGAAATAAATTAGTCAACTATATTAAGTTTTAAAAAATTTGAATCGAAAAATTTAGATGGCTTAGCGTATCATCGCATATTCACATTATGAAAAAAGATTATTACGAAACATTGGGCGTGGCAAAAGGGTCGGGAACTGAGGAGATTAAAAAAGCATACCGAAAGGTTGCAATGCAATATCACCCCGACCGCAACCCTGGTGACAAATCGGCTGAAGAGAGGTTTAAGGAGGCAGCTGAGGCTTACGAGGTTTTAAGCGATGCTGATAAAAAAGCTCAGTATGATCGTTATGGCCATGCAGGCGTAAGTGGGAATGGCCGCGGAGGTTTTGGTGCCGGCGGAATGAATATGGATGATATTTTTAGTCAGTTCGGAGATGTTTTCGGTGATGATGTGTTTGGGAATTTTTTTGGCGGAGGTCAACGAGGTCGGGGAGGTCAGCGGGGCCAGGGGGTCAGGGGAAGTAATCTTCGTGTTAAATTAAAACTCAACTACGAAGAAATTGCAAAGGGAGTAAAGAAAAACATAAAAGTAAAAAAATACGTTTATTGCAATACTTGTAATGGAAGTGGGGCTAAAGACAAGGGGAGCATTCAAACTTGTAAGACCTGCGGTGGAAGTGGGCAGGTAAAAAGGGTTCAGAATACTTTTTTAGGCCAGATGCAAACGGTTACCACCTGCCCCTCCTGTAGTGGCGAAGGAACAACCATTACAGCTAAATGTGGAAGTTGTAAAGGAGAGGGCCGGGTGTATGGGGAAGAAACAGTTAGTATAGATATTCCTGCCGGAGTTCAGGAAGGAATGCAATTGAATGTAAACGGAAAAGGAAATGCCGGCGAAAGAGGCGGCATGCACGGGGATCTGATTATCCTGATTGAAGAAGAACCGCACAAAGAGTTGCAACGTGATGGATTAAATGTTGCCTTTGATCTTTATATCTCATTTCCGGATGCTGTTGCCGGTATCCAGGTTGAAGTTCCTACTATTGATGGACGGGCTAAGATTAAAATTCCCGCAGGCACACAAAGCGGAAAAATATTCAGGCTAAAAGGCAAGGGATTTCCAGCTGTTAACTCCTATGAAAAGGGAGATCAGTTGATACAGGTAAATGTATGGACCCCTCAGCATATTTCTGCGGAGGAAAAATCTGCGCTTGACAAAATGAGCCGGTCAGAAAACTTTATTCCGCATCCCGATAAAAACGAAAAAGGTTTCTTTGATAAAATACGGGAAATGTTTTCGTAACTATTTTAGATTTATACATAGCAACCTGGTGCATCTTTTTGTAAATCCAAATACAATTTTTGCTTTGAATGACAGGTTTTGACAATTCAACCATCACAATTATGCTAACCTGTCATCACACTTGCTTTTTATTGATTTGGAAGGATATTTGAACATCAGAACTTATCTTTAGCGAAGATTCATACCAAATTTGAAAATACATATTCACCAGCAAACTTCTCTTATCTATGAGTTATAATTCAGAATTTGAAAAATATGCAGTTAAACACCGGGGGCTTTCAAGCAATACGCTTCATAGCTATGCATCGCACCTGGTTACTTCAATGACACCCAATATCATTGAAGAACGACCCATGAACGTTGCTGTAATGGATGTTTACAGCCGTTTGATGATGGACAGAATTATTTTTCTTGGTTATCCTGTTAATGATGAAATAGCTAATATTATCACTGCTCAATTATTATTTCTTGATTCGTCAGACAGGACAAGAGACATCAACATGTATATTAACAGCCCGGGCGGTAGTGTTTATGCCGGACTTGGCGTTTACGATACGATGCAGTACGTAAGCCCGGACGTGGCAACCATCTGTATTGGCATGGCAGCCTCTATGTCATGCGTATTACTAGGTGCAGGTACTAAAGGGAAAAGAGCTGCCCTTAAACATGCCCGCATTATGATGCATCAACCCAGTGGCGCAATAGGAGGCCAGGCAAGTGATATTGAAATCACTGTAAACGAAATCAGAAAGCTTAAAAAAGAACTATACGAAGTAGTTAATAATCACACAGGCAAAGCAGTTGAACAAATTGAGAGAGATTTTGACAGGGATAAATGGATGACTTCAATTGAAGCAAAAGAATATGGGTTGATTGACGAAGTATTGCTGGTGAATCAGAGAAAAGAAAAAAAGGATTGAGAGGGCCCTGACCCAAATGCCGGGGTTAAATCCATATAATATCAATGTAATTCTTCCAGGTAGCCAATAACAAAAATTATCGAAAATATGAATCGCAATTATTTTTTCAACAATAACTGGAGAGCTGACGAAGATCCGGAAGAAGAGGAAAAAGAGGAACAGCCTAAATCAGACCTCATGATGTTTAGTAAGAGATTAGAAAAATATTTCTTTGAGAGCAGAAGTATTTATTTGTGGGGGGTAGTAGACGATAAAAGTGCAAAAGACATTGTAAGTAAAATGCTTTTGTTAGATGCAGATAAGCCAGGGGAAGAAATTAAGTTTTATATAAACAGCCCAGGTGGAGTAGTTACCAGCGGAATGGTTATGTATGATACGATGCAAATGATCAAAAGCCCGGTAAGTACTATTTGCATGGGACTGGCAGCTTCTATGGGAAGTATATTGTTAAGCGGTGGTAAAAAAGGAAAACGATTTATTTATCCGAGTGGCGAAGTAATGATACACCAGCCTTCTCTGGGAGGTTATATCAGAGGCGTGAGCACAGACCTTGAAATACAAGCCCGGCAAACCAAGCGGGTGAAGGATATGGGGGCTAAAATATTAGCGGGAAACTGCGGAAAATCTGTAGAACAAATTCTAAAGGATTTTGACCGTGATTATTGGATGGATGCGCAGGAAGCCATTGATTATGGCATAGTAGATAAGACTATTACCAAGTTATAATACTTTACTTACCAACGATATAGCGGACTATTTAATTGAAAATCGTCTTTGTCAGGACGGTTTTCTATTTTTGTATCTTATTTATTAAAATTTACGTACTATTCCAGGGGATAAAATCATGGCTAAAAATATTTTACATTGTTCGTTTTGTGGTAGAAGCCGCGATGAGGTCAAGATCCTGATTGCAGGTCAGGAAGGACATATTTGCGAGAATTGTGTTGAACATGCACGGGAAATTATAGAGCAGGAATTGATGGTAAAAGACGAAAAGAATTCCTCATCCTCGTTTAAGCTTACAATAAAAAAACCTATTGAAGTAAAAAAATTTCTTGATGACTATGTTATAGGACAGGATGAAGCTAAAAAAGTTTTGGCTGTGGCCGTTTATAATCATTACAAGCGATTACAACAAAAGGGCATTGATACGGTGGGTGGTAATGAAGTTGAAATTGAAAAGAGCAATATCATAATGGTTGGCGAAACCGGCACCGGAAAAACTTTACTAGCTAAAAGTATTGCCAGGATGCTAAATGTTCCCTTCGCCATTGTCGATGCTACTGTATTTACTGAAGCAGGGTATGTTGGTGAAGATGTGGAAAGCATTTTAACCAGGTTATTACAAGTATGTAATTATGATGTGGCTGCTGCAGAAAGAGGTATTGTATATATAGATGAAATAGATAAGATAGCGAGGAAAGGTGACAACCCATCTATTACACGTGACGTGAGCGGTGAAGGAGTGCAACAGGGCATGTTGAAATTACTGGAAGGAACCGACGTATTGGTGCCACCGCAAGGAGGACGAAAACATCCGGAACAAAAGCTTATTAAGATCAATACACAAAATATACTTTTTATATGTGGTGGCGCTTTTGGAGGAATTGACAAGATCATCGCCAGGCGTGTACAAACAAATACTATCGGCTTTAATGTAGACAAGGATCAGCAGGAAAGCATGAAGAAAAATCTGCTGAGATATGTCAATGCCCAGGATCTGAGAGCGTTTGGGTTGATTCCTGAATTGCTGGGCAGGCTACCGGTTGCGACCCACCTGGATCCGCTGGATGCTGTTACACTCCGGTCTATATTGACGCAGCCTAAAAATGCTTTGATCAAACAATACACAAAGTTGTTTGAATTGGAAGGCATCAAATTAAAAATTGAAGAAGATGTGCTGAATTTCATGGTGGAAAAAGCCATGGATTATAAATTAGGGGCAAGGGGCCTCAGAAGTATTTGTGAAAGTATATTAACTGATGCCATGTTTGAGCTTCCTTCTTCCAGGGAGTCACACTTTACTCTTGACCTGGAATATGCTAAAAGAAAATTTGACAAGAGCAAATTAAGTTTGCTAAAAGTAGCCTGATAAGTTTCACTAAAAATAATGGTTTCATTCATTTGCCTTGCTCATGATGAAACCTTTTCCATTTAAAACTAATTAACCTCCTGTAAAACATGGATGAATTAATAGAAAAATTAAAGACAGAAGCCGGTCTTACCGACGAACAGGCTAAGAAAGCCATCGCTACTATAAAAAACTTTGTCGTGGAAAAATTTCCTATGCTGGAAGGTGCAGTGGGAAACCTTTTTGGACAGGAATAATGTTTACCTGATATTCCGGCACTTCTTTCCTCTTGGATGATTGGCGGCCTCAAAAGGTGTCATAGCCCTGTGGCATGCTTGTAAGGTAATAATCAGAATCATTGCCCAAAATAAATGTTTGATCTTCATAATTATCAGATTGTTTAACAATGATACCCTTTTTGATATTAAAAAAAAAGGATAATTCACGGGTGAAATCTTCCTTTAAAAAAAAGTGTATCCCCCCTGCTAAATAATAGAAAGTTTACCTCTTGAATAAGGTAAGATAACGGTACTTTAAGTTGTAATCCTGATATGGGTGAATTCAACCTCCATTTGTATACTATCGAATTTTATAAATAGTGCGCAGGTCTTTTTCAAACAAAGTAAAGGGGTCATTATAGAATTTCAAAAAATCCGCTTCGCTTGCCTGGCCGGGATAGGGAGCATAATAATGCGTGGGGCTTCTAACATCATTTCGCCAAACCAAAACATAAGATAATTTCAAACCGCCTTTCTGCAGGGTTTTTAATAAAGAATTCGTCCACCAGTCTGTATCCTGAATAGATTCAAGACCGGTCTCGGTAAAGGCGGCCACTTTGCCAGCTTTTTGAGCATAGTCTGAAACGATCTTTAATTTATTATAGCCAGCCTCCAGGTCATATTTACCATTCCGTCCAAAATCACCATAGTTATCCATTCCTACCATATCAACCCATTCATCACCGGGATATCGCTCCAGGAATTCCGCCTCTGATCTAAATTTATTATCAGGAGAAAAGGCATAAATAAAATTATGTACTCCTAAACTATCTCTTAAGTAGGAGACAGTAAATCGCCATAACGAAATGAATTCATCCCGGGTACAATGTGATTTTCCCCACCAAAACCAATCACCATCAAATTCATGATAAGGCCTGAAAATAATAGGAACAGCTTTCCCGTCTTTACCTTTTGTGGTTTTAGCCAGTTGTGAAATAGCAGATAAAATAGCTTTATATTTTTCGTTGTGTGATCCACCGGGTATAATATTTTTAACAGCCCGGGCTGCCGTTGAATCATTCCAGTAAAAATTTGTTTTGGACACCGGGTTACTAAAATGCCATGCTGCTGTAATCACACCACCTCTGTCATAAGTATCAGCCATTGTTTTCTTCAGGGAATTCATAGATTTTTCAATCACATTATCGGGTCCGCCATATAAGCCGCTAAAATCAACTCCAATAACAGCAGGGTGAGATCCCGTTACCGATTTTACATCCGACCTGTCAGCATCGCCAACCCAGCCATGGCCATATTCTGTTGCGTGCTGATGACCAAAAAGGATCTTATTTTCTGAAAGCTTTCCCAGGTTATGAAAAAGAGCTTTTGTTTCATTGGTAGCTTTTGCATCAACGAGCTTCCTGCCTGCTTTCTGAGAAAAAGAAATAGAGACCAAAATGGTCAATGCAAGAGTTACCAGATATTTTTTCATAATACTATTTTTGTTTAAATACTCATTATCAGTTATTCAATCAGCCATTCTATTTGGCCAGGTATTAATTGATTTCAGGGAGGATCGCTTACCATATTAAATGCATGTTTTCCCTTGGCATAAAGATGTACTTCCGTTCTTACGTTTACTTTTCGGTAATTACTTTGGTTGGTTTGATCTCTGCAGTGCATTTTTAAAATATCGCCCTTGCCTTGAAGGAGTAAATTTCCAATCCGTAAAAAGCCGGGGAGCCCATTGCTGGTCAAATACCCAAACCACATAAGAGATCCCTTTTTCTGCTGTGTATTTTGTAATCGCATCTCCATAACTTTCATCGCTGATAACTGGTACGTGAGCACCGGGATCATCGGCTCCGCTGAATCCAATCTCTGTAAGAATTAATGGATATTTATCTGCTACATAGCCCCAATCCTTTGTCCATTGCGCTTCCCAGGGTTTACTTCTTTTCATGGGGTAGGGATGGCTGACATATCCTATTCCTTCTTTGTTGATTGGGTTGGCCGCAATCTCGGTGAGGTCATAGGCCCAGTTAAAGCCGGCAACAAGAGGAACGGCCTGGCAGCCATGCGCCCTGATGATGGTAATGGCTTCTTCCATTAATTCTTTCCAATCGGCCCATGTACAAATACCTAACTGGCCGTTATAAACTGTGGGTTCATTGAAAAGTTCAAAGAAAGCAACTGTGCTTTCATCCTTATAATGCTGAGCCATGGTACGCCAGAATTCGAAAGTTTCCTTCTGCGTTGTTTCATACATCTGGGACTGGTAGAGATGAGATTTAAGGTTGCCTATGCTATGCCAGTCAATAATGACATATAAACCCTGTTCCTTTGCAAGTGCTACTCCCTGGTCCAGTATTTTCAGATACTCCTCCTGTCCACGTTTTCTCCAGGCGGTTGGGTGTACAGGAAACCGGACTATATTGGCACCCCAATTTTTTACTTCGGCAAAATATTCCTTATTCCAATGGCCTTGAGTTGAAAGTTTATCCGGGTCACTGGTATTGAGTCCCCGGAAGACCATAGTTTCTCCCCTCTCATTTATAAACTTGTTTTCTTTTACACTGATCCTTGAAAGTTGGGAGAATCCGCTAGTACCACCGAAAGGAAATAAAACCAGGAATAAAAAATAAATCTTCATTTCAATTGAATGTTTTAATTATTTAGATAATAATATCAACCAGGAATCGCCAAATTATTTTTACAATACCATCATGCTTTATTTATTTGCTGATGGGACCGCTATTGCTAACAAAGGCCAGATGCTTACTATCAGGACTCCAGGAGGGTGTGTTGATAGTACCCTGGCCTCCATACAGGTAAGCAATAACCCGCGGCGCCCCGCCACTTACAGGCATCATTCGCAACATCACTCTTTTATAAAATGGATGATCTGTGGGATCTATGTGATTTGGAAAAGAAATAAAAGCGATCCATTTATTATCAGGAGATGGATGAGCAAACCAATTATTGTACTCATCAAATGTCAATTGTTCCTGGGAACTTCCGTCCGGTTTCATACGCCACAATTGCATGGAACCGCTGACAGTACTATTATAATAAATATACTTGCCATCAGGTGAATATTCCGGGCCATCAGCTAACCCTTTCGTAAGGTTTGTAATCTGAATTTCAGCACCTCCGTTTATTGGTTTTTTATAAATGTTATATACGGGGCTCTTACTTATACGCTGTGCTGTGTAAACAACTTCCTTACCATTGGGGCTCCACCCATGCAGGTAGGAAGGAGTACTGTCAGTAACTATTTTAGGTTCTCCTCCGGTTATAGGTAAATAATAAATGGTACTTCCACCCCCTGGCATACCATCGCGATGAGATGAAATGGCCAGCCATTTTCCGTCGAAGGAAATCACATGGTCATTATTATTTCTTTTAGCGTTACCGGTATTCAGCATTTCTGGAGTTCCGCCGCTAACCGGGATGGTGTAAATACTTCCACCCTGGTTGAAAAGCAATTTTTTTCTATCGGCCATCCAGTTGGGTGCCTCAAACCTTCCCTTGTCCTCATGAATTATTTTTCTTTTTCCGTCAAACACATTTATAATTTCCATCCTGCTGCCTAATATTCCATCGCGGTATCCATTATGGGTATCAGGAACGGTTTGTTCAATTCGTACATTCCAGGCCACCCCTTCCTCTAATACTTCAGCATTATGACTGGCAATAAAAATTCCGGCCAGGGCTTCATCAGGCATTTCAATTGCATCGGTTCTTCCTATTTCCTGTAAGGGCTCCCCGGGATGGGCCACCCGCATGATAAAAGTTTTACCTGTACGTTCTAATTGTATAATCTCTGTTGCGGTTTTCTTTGTAAAAATCTCATCCTGCGGGTCTCTCATATGTGCACCCCGCATCCGCCGCCATTGCAAGGCAATCATGCCATCACCATGAACGGTTGCAGTCATATGAGCGGCATCTTCTCCTTCACTGGCCCGTACCATCCATCCAACTTTTCGGTGCGGATCCACTCCGTTGCCTTCCATTTTAAAATTTCCTGTCAGAATAAAGTCGCCTTTTATTTTATTATAAGCATAATGAAATTCATCCCGCCCAAACCAAATATTGTAGCCAGCTCCTTTCAAATTATAAGTTTGATCATCGCTGTTGTATGTTACATCACCCGTTTTTTTTGGGTTACCAATATCAGCATGGTTAGAAAAAATTCCTACTGATTTTTGAGCTTGTAAAAAAGATCCCATTACCAGCATAATAGAAATAAAAAGCAATCGCATAGCTTAAGTTTTTAATTTGAAAAATTGTGGCGATCATTTTAGAGACGCCATATCTATCACAAAGCGGTACTTCACATCATTTTTAATCATTCGTTCATATGCTTCGTTGATATAATGCATAGGAATAACTTCTACGTCGGCAACAATATTTTTTTCTGCGCAGAAATCAAGCATCTCCTGTGTTTCTTTGGTACCTCCGATCATAGAACCGATGATGCACCGCCTGTTTTTAATTAATTCAAAAGGATTTAGTTTCGGATCTTCGGCCGGTAACCCAACCACCAGCAATTTGCCCTGCACACCCAAAAGTTTCAGGTATATTTCGTAATCGTGATTTCCTGAAACAGCATCCAGTACAACATCAAAATAACTTTCAAGCTTTTTCATTGCCTCTGCATCAGTACTGATTACAAAATGGTGAGCACCTAATTTTTTTGCATCTTTTTCTTTTGAAGGAGAGGTACTAAGCATGGTCACTTCTGCTCCCATTGCAACAGCAAACTTTACACCCATATGACCCAGGCCGCCCAAGCCTGCAACGGCCACTTTATCCCCAGCCTTTAAATTAGCATATTTCAGAGGAGAATAGGTGGTAATACCAGCACATAATAATGGAGCCACGCCTGCCAGGTCCAGCTTATCTGAAATATGGTATACCCATCTTTCATCACAAACAATTTGGGTACTGTATCCTCCCTGGGCTTTAGTTACTTTATCTCTTTCATAGCCATTATAGGTACCGGTCATTCCCTCGGCACAATACTGCTCCATATGTTTGGTGCAGGGATTGCATACCCGGCAACTATCCACCATCACCCCTACTCCCGCCAGGTCTCCTTCTTTAAATTTGGTTACCTTATTTCCTGCTCTTATTATTTTCCCAACTATTTCATGTCCCGGCACCATAGGATAAATGGATCCATTCCATTCATCTCTTGCCTGGTGAACGTCTGAATGGCAAACCCCTGAAAACAAAATTTCAATTAATACATCGCCTGGCCGTAAATCCCTTCTTTCAAAATTATAGGGCGCTAATGGTGAGGTGGAATTTTGTACAGCATACCCTTTTACCGGAATCATGAATAAATTATTGTTTAATTATAAAAAATTTCTTCCCTAACTCATAAATCAAATGTCACCCCTTTTCAATAATTCCATTGCATGGTGGGCAGCTCTTGCTGTCAGTGCCATATAAGTCAGCGATGGATTTTGAGTAGAGGTAGACGTCATACATGCACCATCTGTAACAAACACATTCTTGCAGGCATGCATTTGATTCCATTCATTCAGCAAGGAGGTTTTAGGATCCTTACCCATGCGCACCCCTCCCATTTCATGAATATCAAGCCCGGGAGCCTGTTTACTATCTGATGTTTTTATATTAATGAATCCAGCTTTAGTATACATTTCGGTAAACTGTTCCATAAAATCTTTGATCATCTTTTCATCATTATCATCAAATTCCACTTTAAAATTTATCAAAGGCATTCCCCATTCATCTTTTTTATCCTTATCCAAATTCACATAATTGGATTCTTTTAAAATGGTTTCTCCCATACATTGAGACCCTACGCCCCATGGGCCCATAGGAGCTGATGTATCCATGAGTTTGTTTTTGAGATCTTCTCCAAACAAACCTTCGGGATTGCCTCCACCACTATAACGCCCTGCATTAAATGTAGTAGCATATCCACGAAGAAAATCAGTTTCCTGTTTTCTTACATTTCTAAACCGCGGAATATAAGCGCCGGTCACCTTACCGCCCATTGTCTTGGAATCAAGCATGCCTTCATACTGCGCCGAAATTCTTGCCCGGTAATTATGGAAGCCAAAATATTTTCCCATTAATTCATTGTCATTGCCCAGGCCATTAGGAAAACGTTTCGATGTTGAATTTAACAAGATCAGGTTAGTATTGACGGCTCCTGCATTTACAAAAATCACCGGTGCGAAATATTCAGTAGCTTGTTTGGTATGGGCATCAATAACCCGCACCCCGGTTGCTTTTCCTTGGGCTTCATCATAAATAATGGAATGCACTACAGCATGAGTACGCATGGTGAGGTTACCTGTTTTCTGCGCCCAGGGTATAGTAGTAGAGTTGGCATTGAAATAACCTCCAAAGGGACAGCCACGCTGGCATAAATTCCTTGTCTGGCATTGCCCCCTTCCCTGCTCAATATGTATAGGTTCGGGTTTGGTTATATGTGCAACCCTGCCATAAATAACCGGACGATCTTTATAATTACTATTTACAAAATCCTTAAAATGATTTTCAACACAGGAAAGTTCCCAGGGCGGTAAAAATTCACCATCAGGCAGGGTATCAATTCCATCTTTGTTTCCACTGATTCCCGCGAATTTTTCTACATAACTATACCAGGGAGCAATGTCTTTGTAACGAATAGGCCAGTCAACTGCAAATCCATCGCGGGCAGGTCCCTCAAAATCAAAATCACTCCAGCGTTGTACCTGCCTGGCCCACATAATACTTTTTCCGCCTACCTGGTATCCACGAATCCAGTCAAAAGGTTTCTCCTGCAGGTAGGGATGTTCCGTATCCTTTACAAAAAAATGCATCGCATCTTCTTTAAAAGCATAACAACGGCTGATCACCGGGTTGTCTTTGGCTATATCATAAGGTATTTGTCCGCGGTGTTTAAATTCCCAGGGCAGCATACTCGTAGTAGGATAATCTTTAACATGCTTTACGTCCCGCCCCCTTTCAAGCAACAAAGTCTTTAATCCCTTTTCGCAGAATTCCTTTGCAGCCCAGCCGCCACTCATACCGCTTCCGATTACGATGGCTTCAAAAGTATTATTGTTATCTCCCATAAAACAAGTTTTAAGTTTTATCAGAACACCTGCTTAAAAGATGTTCATCTTTTTAAATAATCATTTCATCTGATTGAGAAAGGAAACTAATAAATAGGGTCAGTTCTTCAGGTGCCCGGGGAATAATACATCCATTAATATTTCAGAAAATAAAATATAATGTTAAGCGCTTGCTATGGGGACACAACCTTTAAAATCGGGGCCCGGCACCAATTTATATTTCCTGATCCCTGTCATATAATCTTTAGATGATGTAAAACTCTGCACGGTGTATCGCTTAACAGTATTATAAAATTTTACAGCCTCCTCCGGTAACTCTTTTTTATTTTCCAAATCAGAAAGCAAAGCCTTTTTTTGTTCCGGGGTAAAGCTGGTAAATACCTGGCCTGATTTATCATGACTAAGTTTATCAAAGGCCTTCATTCCTGCCATAAATGTTTTCTGATCTTCAGGGGAAGTACAATCATCCACCATGGTCAGCACAAATTCATGGGCTTTCAGATCTTTTGCCCCAATAAAATTGCTTGTTTTGGGCAGAATGGCCTCAGATAATTCAGCCAGCATTCTTTCCTGCGAACCTGATACAGATATATTTTTTAAAGGAACGGACCCTTTATCACCCTGAATACACGAAGGCAATAAACCAGCCGCGGCAGAAAAAATAATTGCATTACGAATGGCAGTTCTCCGGTTCATATGTCAAAAATTAATGAAAGAAATAAATTTACCACAAACCGATGGTGTTTAGAACAACAACCACTTTTTTTGTTCATTAAGTGAAGTAAAAAGATAAAATAGTACCAACCGCTGGAAACTATACGGGAAGTGAATTTTATTCATTTAAATAACTACTAATTATTGAAATGATGAAACAATTGCATACAATCACCTTTCTATTTGAATAATTATAAATGCTATTAAACTATTCTTACCGCTTTAATATCATTTCAATTTTTTCTACCTCAGCAGCAGAAAAATGCAGGTTATCCAGGCATGACAGGTTATCATCCAATTGCTTTACCGAGCTGGCGCCGATTAATACGGTTGTAATTCTTTTATCTTTCATCAACCAGGCCAGGGCCATTTGGGCTAATGATTGACTACGTTGATTTGCAATATCATTAAGTTCTCTTATCTGTTGTAATCTCTCTTCCGTTATTTCAGACTCTTTTAAAAAGCCATGAGATTTTGCAGCCCTGGAATCATCCGGAATTCCCTTTAAATATTTATTGGTCAACATGCCCTGCGCCAATGGTGAAAACGGAATACAACCCACACCATTTTCCTCTAATACATCAAGCAACCCTCCTTCAACCCACCTTTCAAACATGGAATACTTGGGTTGATGGATCAGGCAGGGGGTGCCCAAATCCTTCAGTATCTGTATAGCTTTCTTTGCTTCAGCCGCCTGGTAATTTGATATTCCTGCATACAAAGCTTTGCCGCTGCGCACTGCTGTATCCAGCGCCAACATCGTTTCCTCCAGTGGAGTATCGGGATCAGGACGATGAGAATAAAAAATATCAACATAATCCAGCTGCATACGCTTCAGGCTTTGATCAAGGCTGGATAACAAATATTTTCTTGAACCCCATTCTCCGTAAGGTCCCGGCCACATTAAATACCCCGCTTTGGTTGAAATAATTAATTCATCCCGAAGATTGCCTCCAAAATCTTGTTTTAAAATCTTTCCAAAATTTTCCTCTGCTGTTCCCGGTTCAGGTCCGTAATTATTGGCCAGGTCAAAATGGGTAATGCCGCTGTCAAAGGCCCGGTGAATAATGCGCCGGCCATTTTCAAAATCGTCAACAGAGCCGAAGTTGTGCCATAGCCCAAGTGAAATGGCAGGTAACATGATCCCGCTTTTGCCACAACGGTTATAGGTCATCTTTTTATACCGATCAGAAAAGGGAGTATATTTCATAACAACAATTTTTATACGCTCAAAAAAACAGATTGCTTATTCATGACCACCTGGTCACCATTTCATTTTCGTCCTGATAAAAGTCGTCAATTCTTCAGCTATTTCCTTATGCTGATTTATATCCGGATGATTATCGCATCCATTATTATATGATTTTGAAAAAAAGTAAGTGATCACTTTTGCATCGCCTGTCTTGTTCAATTGTTTAGCAATAGCGGTCAACGTTTTTCTCATGTAAGCGGCGAGCTTTGCATCTGCCATTGGGCTCGATAAACAAAGAATAGTTGCTTTCGGATAATAACTTCTAAGCTGATTTATAAAGGAAATGTAGTTATTGCAGAATGTTGCAGAATCCTGTGAACCGTCATTCTGTCCAAGGCAAATGGATAGAAGGTCTGGTTGATATTTTTTGAAATCCCACACGATGGTATCGTTTCTCATACTTATTTTATCAAAAACTTTTGGCATTATGATATTCATGCCACAACAACTTTGCATTAACCCGATGCCAGAAACAGATGAAAGATGGAACTGTGCATTCAATGCCCGGGCTGTTACAGCTCCATAACTCAGATAGGCATTGTGCTGATCACTCCATACGCCCTTTCCACAGGGGATTTGTGAATGGTCGCTACCTGTTCCGCAGGTTATTGAATTTCCGATCCATTCAATTTTTCTTCCTGGTTTTTTCGTGGGTCTTACCAAATTTTTGGTTCGGATACCAGCCAGTTCAAGATAACCAATATTGGCTTCTGTATTTTTATAAATGACCAGAGTATGTATTTTATTTATCGGATTACCGGATACGGTGAAGGTGTCGGTTTTGTTTTTGGTTTGCAATCTTGTCTCCTTACCATCTACAACTAATTCAATATAATTATGGGTCTTTCCCCCGAGCATCTCGTCGTTCAGTATGATTTCACAAACATCTCCTTCAAACCTTGTTTGAATATAAACACCAGGCTGCCAGAACCGGGGTAGTTCAGGATTTGAAAAATCAATTCTACCGGAATATTGAATAAATGGATGATTGGCTTTAAATAAGTTCAACTCATCCTGCTGACTATTTGCCTTTTCCCGGCATCCGGGTAATACCAAGAATATTGAAAAGAAAACAAATAGCCGGCCCGCTACTCTATTTAATAAGAAAGCAAATTGGTTTATACAGTAACTTAAAATCCCTGAATGAAAAATAGGTAGCTTCTTCATAATGATATCAATATCTGAGTAGCTAAAGCCGCGAGTACTATTCTATTATTTAATGGCCAGCCCTTTTATCATTTCATCCGCTACCAGTTGGTTTCCTGAATCTGTCAGATGAACCCTGTCGGAAGTTAACAGTCCTGCTTCTTTATTCTCTATGTTATTAGCCTGCTCATAAGATAAGAAAGCTTTACGAAGATCAATCAACGTACAGTTATGTGTTACCGCCAGTCGCCTGATCACATCCGAATAAGCATTTAAATCTTTGTCCTGTGGATTGGCATTATCCTTCATTTCCCCAATAACAGTCGGTGTGCAAAGGGCCACTTTTATTTTTCTTGCCTGCAATTTTTTTATGATGGCCACATAAAATTTTTCATATTTATCCAGGTCAGTTCCTGTTCCGGAAGTTGTTTTATGCCATACATCATTTATACCCACATAAATCACGACGGTTTGGGGACCTTTTGCCAGAACGTCGTCGTCCATCCTCAGGTAAAGATCATAAACTTTATTACCTCCAATACCTGCACCCAGCAACTCATATTTTTGTTGTAAGGATTTTTGATTGATCTCGTCCTGCAGGCGGTCAATATATCCACCTTTTTTTACACCTGCCTGAGTTATTGAATCGCCGAAAAAGATAATTTTTGTTTTTTGTACTGGCTTCATAGCTATAAAGGCTATTATTGAAACTAAAATTCCAAGGGCAAGAAAAGTTTTAAATTTCATAATTTTTTTATTCAATATTACTTAATATTTATTTGCGGCTTCTTTTGTATTGCCGGTTAGTTTACTTCGTTATATAACCCGGATTTATTTTTTATCAATTGTCAATGTCACTGCTCCCCTGGCCGGAACGGTCACTTTTAAACCATTTATAGTAAGGCTTGAAAAAGCTTTTAGCGAGGTATAATTATCAGGCCCGCCAGCATCCGCAGTGGGACCGCTTCCATTTACCAGGACTTTTCTTGAAAACTCACCATTATCCGTACCCCCTTCCAAACTATACCAATAAAATCTTTTACCACTGTAAAAATTTTTCATTTTCACTTCTACATTTTGTGGCGCTCCTGAAGTATTTATGAGTGCCACATTTACCTCGCCGGATGAATAGGTGGATGCATAGGCTTTTATAGTATTGCTACCGGTTATGACTGTGTTTACTAAACGGTCGCCAAGCATTTTTTGAAAATAATACATATAATAAAAGCTGGGCCGGGGATGCCATTTGCTGATACCCGGTTCATCGCCTGCGCTAAACATACCATGATCATTTCCGTTTTCCCATCCATTCAATAAATCCCAGCGGGCGGTCATTCCATATTTATTTTTTATTGATTCACCCAATACTAATACAGCAAAGACACCACTAGCATTTGAAACTTGTTGTTTTGAATCTCTGGCCCACATATTCCATTCATCCATTACTACCGGTTTTATGGCCACCCCGTTTGCCTGCATAGTTTGCGTTACATAATTCATGATAGATTCAGGAACAGATAAGGCGGAAGAGAATATAACAGAGGCCGTTGAATTTTGGTTATAAGGAGTAAAATAATTATGTACCACAAAAAAGTCTGCCTTGTTGTTAATGCCGGACATCATTCCGCTATTCCATGTTTTTACAGTATTGGTTAGCCAGGGTTCAATGGCAGGTGAGTCGTAGGTAACAGCCCCGATATTAATTTTCTTGCCGATTTCGGCGGCCGCTTTTTGCATAGAGTCCACAAAGACCCGGAAGTGTTGTGCATAGAGTACACCTGTTATATATTCAGGCTGTCCGTCTTTATTTAATGAATTATCAATTCGATAACCCCATTCCCAACTTCCAAAATTTTCGTTGCCAATTTCCCACAACTGGGTGCGGCCATTATCATAACGAACCCAATCTGCCGCAAGATGTGCTGCAGCAGCAACAGGGTCCGCACTGGTGCCATACCTGGCGTACCCATAGTTAATAGTAATGATTCCTTTGTTGTTTGTTTTTTGCAACATGCTATAGTAATCATCCAGGTTTGATTGCCAGTTTAAATTTGATTTTCCATAAATGAAACCTGGTGCTTTTTTTATACCATTTTCATCCATGATCAAAGCCGGAACATCGGGTGGGTTGTCACCCTGTTGGGCATTCCAAAAATATACATCACTCGTGCTGCCTCCCGGGAAGCGAATGATATGCGGGTGAAGATTAGTAATAGGTGTAATAAATTTAGGTTCGTTGGATACAGGTCCCATCCACCAAACGGCGTTTTGCCCACATACTGAAAGCGGTATTTTAGTTATGACGGAAGTAGCATCAATTAATACGGTAGTGGATGAGGTTGCTGCAACTCCGGTTTCAGTATAAGCTGGTGGCATAAAGTTTTTTGGCTGCCAGTCATCTAAAAAAAACCCAATAGTTCCTGCAGTTGCAGGGTCTTTACCCGGAATAATTACGGTATCCGCAGAAACAGGAGGAGGTGCAGGTGAACCGGCCGAATCATTATTACTTTTTTTACAACTGCTGAAAAAAAGTACTGCAAATATTATTGAATAGACAGCATGATACATCTCAGCTTAATTTGATTGGTTAATCCGCCTGATAAGCTCAAGGCAGGCTCTTGAATTATGATAAGGGCATTTCCAAAATCCGGCTTTATCATGGTCTTTCATTACGCTGTGATCAGCATACACACCCCAGAACCATTCACCATTTTTTTTATCAAGAATATGTTGCCGGATAAAACGCCAGTTGTTTAACACATATTCTAAATATTTTTCGTCATCAGTCAATTGCCAGGCATTAAAAAAACCGACCATGGCTTCCGCCTGAGGCCAGGAGTGTTTTTCTTTCACCAATTGTCCATCTTCCCTTTCGTACCACAAACCTCCGTCAACATCTAATCCACGAGAAGCCGCATCGGCTACCTTTACTGACAATTTCTTCAACCGCCCAATCAAATCCCGGTCTTCTATAACTTCAGCCGCTTCAAGTAATAACCAGGCAGCCTCTATGTCATGACCATAGGAAATAATGTTTCCTTTTACATTCCAATCCTCATCAAAAAATAAATGAAGATGTCCATTTTTATCAACCATATGGTCAATGAAATTTTCAAGTAATTTCTTAATGCTCTTTTTTAATTTAACCTCCTTCCACACCTGGTACAAGTTTGCATATGCTTCCAGTACATGCAGGTGTGTATTCATTGTCTTTTTTTCATTAGCATCTTTAGCACTTAACCGCAGATCAGGTATAGGATGCCAGTCTTTTCCAAATGCTTCCAGGTACCCGCCCTTATTTACATCAAAGCTTCTTTGTTCCAGACATGCATACGCTTCAACAGCCTGGTCAAGTGCTAATTTATCTTGGGTTGCTTTGTAATATTCGGAGAATCCATAAATACAAAATGCTATCCCATATACCTGCTTTTTTCCATCGGTTATATTTCCTGATTTATCTACAGACCAATAATACCCGCCATATTCAGTATCCCTGAATTTATGCGACAGATAGTCAAAAGCCCTGTGTGCCATTGTCAAATATTTATTATCCCTTGTATGGTTGTATGCGGCTGAAAAGGCCCATAATATCCGGGCATTTAATACCAGGCCTTTGGGAGCATTTATGTCAATAACATTATCGTTATCAATTTTTCCATAAAATCCTCCGTATTGTTCATCTACAACATTGGTGGTCCAGTAGTGAAGTATATCACAAAGTTCCCGGGATATCTCGCTCTTAAATTTTATCAGGTCAGCAATCACACTTCATTATTTTATTGTTCTTTCTTTGACAGCATTTTTCTTTTTGGAGAAGCTTCTCTTCCCGCCAGGCATTTATTTCTATCAATTATACCAATCACTGTTTTTACAGATGCGGCTGATCTGAAACCATCAGCCGGCGTATTCATTACATAATCCAATAACAGATCAAGGGTTGAAGTGGCCACATGTAACCGGGTATCCGAAGAAGCATAATAGATGAATACGGTGCCGTCATCATCCAGAATCCAACCATTACTGAATAATACATTGGATACATCGCCTGTTCTTTCTTCACCTTCCGGCGCCATGAGATAACCTCCCGGGCGGTAAATTACTTTGGTGATATCTTTCAGATCAGTCATGAACATGTATAATACATACCGCAGTCCGGCGGCTGTGTTACGAACACCGTGAGCGAGATGCAACCATCCATGTTTTGTTTTGATAGGTGCAGGGCCCATTCCATTTTTCGCTTCGTACACAGTATGATAAGCTTTTTTGTCCAGTAAAACTTCATTTTCAACTACAGCGTTTGTGATCGTTTTGCTGATACCAAAACCTATGCCTCCTCCTCTTCCTGCATCTATAAACCCATCCTGGGGCCGGGTATAAAATCCATACTGTCCATTTACAAACTCAGGATGGAGAACAACATTTCGCTGTTGAGGTGATGTAGTTTTGAGATCCGCAAGTCTTTCCCATTTTTCCAAATCCTTTGTACGTGCAATACCGCATTGGGCAATGGCCGATGACTGATCACCAGGATTTGCATCCGGATCGCGGCGTTCTGTACAAAATAAACCATATATCCAGCCATCTTCATGCTGAATCAAACGCATATCATAAACATTCGTATCCGGGTTTTCTGTTTCCGGCATGATCACCGGGTAATCCCAGAATTTGAATTTATCAATCCCATTTTCACTCTCTGCAATGCCAAAAAAAGATTTCCTGTCATTGCCTTCTACCCTGGCCACGACGATATATTTATCATTGAATTTTATTGCACCCGCATTTAAAACTGCATTGATCCCAAACCGCTCCTGCAAATTTGGATTTGTTTCAGGATCGAGGTCATACCTCCAGCTGACAGGCGTATGTTTAGCTGTCAATACAGGGTTAATATACCTGTTGTACACTCCATTACATTCGTCCGTTTTCTCATTGGTATCATTCAACAAGGATTGATGGGTTAACATCAACCCGGCCAGCCTTTTTTCAAAATTTTTTTTCATTTCTTAACTTTTAAATTCATTAATCTTCCAGCCTGTCCCACCAGGTTCTTTTTAGGATCATGATAATGATGGCTAAAATGGCTATCGTTAATAAAAGAGGGAGTTTCATCCATAATACGATATACATAGGCAATAATGTAAGGCAACATTGACCTACGATGCCCAATACAACATTGAACATATCCTGCTTAAATCTCCGGTTGGGTTGAAAGGAAGGGTCTTCTGCCATTACCATGTCCTGAACAGGCTTCCAAAATCCCCAGGGCCTTACCGTTATATAAAATGATTTCAGAACTTCGGGTTCAGTTGGTTTACTTACATAGGTTCCCACCATGGAAGCTGCAAATGAAATCAAAAACAATAGGGGCCAGCTATACAAGGCCACTCCTGAAAATATGTATGGGAATACAAGGGCTGCTAAAATACCTACTGCCATTCCCCAGAAAAATCCTCCTGCATTAAATCGCCACCAATGCCATTTGAGCACGTTAGCAGCGATATAACCCCCGTATAAAGCGCCGACGATCCACTGCAGAATATCATTTACATTCCCAGCAAAAAAACCCATGACTATACTGATAAATACAACAATAACTCCGACAAAATAACTAACCCTGGTAACCCGGCCACCAGTTGCATCTTTGTTAATATATTTGAGATAGATATCATTTACAATATAGGCCTGGGCGGCATTAAGTGTTCCGGCAAATGTTCCTATGAAGGCTGCAAGAAGGCCTGCCAATAATAAACCCATTAAACCAACGGGTACAAAATTATTAATAGAAGAAGGTAAAATCCTTTCAAAATCTATGGCACCTGCCGCAGTACGCAAATCCAATTGATCAAAATATAACAGGCCTAATACAGCAAAGCCAATGATCATTAGGTAGCGTGTAGGCAACAAGATTAACGATACAAAACCACTCATCTTTGCCGCATCCTTAGGGCTGCGGGTAGATAATAATTTCTGCATATCATAATTGGGGGCCGGACCAGCCAGACTCGCCAGTATTCCTTTTATCAGCATGAGGGAAAAAAACAAGCTGAACGGATCATATTGATCACTCTTAATTTTTTCATTTACGTCTGCGATAATATGACTCCAGTCAAGTCCCAAATTTTTTCCGAAAAAAGGATTGTACCAGCCATCCGGAACGTTGAGTGACTGACCGGATAAATTATACATGGCTATTCCGGCAACAGCAATGGCTGCTATCGTCATAATTATATATTGTACCACATCTGCCAAAACAATACTTCTCATACCACCCAGGATGGCATAGATGACCGAGATTAAAGTAAAGATGATTCCATAAAAATGAGGAACATATTGTGGAGCTACATGAAATGGAATAAAGGGTTGAATACCTTCCCATGGAATAAATATGACCACAAATTTGCCAAGGCCTACAAAACCATAGGCCAAAAATCCCAGGCAGCTTAGTATAGCAAAAGCTACAATTACCCATTGCGCCAGGGAAGAACCCCTGCCCGAACCAAAACGAGTTTGCATCCATTCAGCTCCTGTTGTAACATTGGAGCGACGAAGCCAGACGGCCAGGTACATCATCAAGAAAACCTGGTTAAACACGGGCCAGAGCCAGGGCAACCACAAACTCTTTAATCCGTAAACAAATGCCAGGGTGACCATCCACATGGTACCAGAAATGTCAAACATGCCGGATGCATTGGAAAGCCCCAGGTAATACCAGGGTAGTGACTTTCCTCCCAGCAGGTAACTTTCTTTATTGGCACTTGCCTTTTTTCGGACCCAAAAGCCAATAACGATCATAGTAGCCAGATAAGCCACCAGAATTAATATATCAAACAGTTCAAGTTTCATGCATTTTGAAAAATAGAATTAAAAAAATGGATGCCAGGTGAAGAATCACCCGGCAATCCTGGTTCTTATGTCTGCTAAAACTAAAACGACTTTATCAAATGGACTTTATAACATAACCCTGTTCACTAAATGAGGCCGTACTATCTATTACATTTATTTGATCTTATACATTTCAGGAAGTTTGTCGGCAAAAACCAGGTATGGATTGTTTTTAAAGTTCTTAAAATCCGTTGATGAAGCATGCCCGGCATAAGGAGTCCAAAAAGCACTGGTTGTATTAGCCCAAACCAATACATACGATAATTCCAATTTCTGATTCTGCAAAACTTTCAATAAGGTTTCAGTGTACCAATCTGTTTTAGTCAAATTCTGCAGTCCTGTTTCTGTCATAGCGGCCACTTTATTCTTGCTTATTGCATAGTCAGAAACGATCTTAAACTTTGCGGCAGCTACGGTAACATTTGTAGAGCCGTTAAGATCCCCATAATTATCAGAGCCGACGAGGTCTACAAATTCATCTCCCGGGTATCGTTCAAGAAATTGACTTTGTGTGTTAAAGTTTTTATCAGGAGACCAGGCGAACAGAAAATTGCGCACCTGTAAAGAATCACGCAAATAAGTTACGGTAAATCTGAAGAGGTCTTTATATTGTTGAACACTGCAATGTGAAGCGCCCCACCAAAACCAATTACCATCAAATTCATGAAAGGGCCTGAAAATTACAGGAACCAATTTGCCGTCTGCACCTATGAGACTATTCGCAAATGAAGCAATCTGGCTCAACGAATTTTTATAAACAGAATGATGACTTCCACCAGGCAAAATTTTACTGACAGCTTCTACAGGAGAATCGTTCCAATAAAAACTGCCTTTAGATACCGGGTTAAAATAATGCCATGCATAAGTATTTACTCCACCCCTGTTATAGGCATCAATGGTTAATTCCCTGGCAATTTGTTTTTCATAATCATACCAATTGCCCGTTTCGAAATTGGCAATATGAATAAAATCATGACCGTATACTGCAGGATAAACGCCGGTGACTTCCTTTACATCCGATTTTTCTCTTGAAACTGCAGGAAGGTGTTGTTCGTTTGCCCACTGGGTGCTTGCATTGGTAACCCCTCTTTTGGTATCATCCTGATGGCCAAAAAGAATTTTAGTTTTTGATACCTTTTTTAAATTATAAAACAAACCGGCTGTTTGTTCTGTTGCATTTTTATCTACCAACCCGGAACGCACAGTTGACAAAGATGGAACGGTATCCTGAACAACAGGCGGAGGGTTGGTTGTTCCTCCCGGCGCGGAACTATTATCTCCGGTCTTTTTGCATGAAATAAAAAAAATGCAAGAAATGAAGAACAGGACTCTTTGAATATTCCGCGGCATGTTAATTTTTATCATATTTATTTTATCGTCTGAATTAACCCGGTTGTGCTCACCATTTCTTATATAAACGCAATGGAGAAACATCCTTTTGAAATAATGTTCTGTCAGCGCTGTAAAATTTTTTAAAATTTTCGCTGGCACCATGATCTTTATAAGGAACATAAGCTTCAAATGTGCCACCTGGTTTGCCACCGGCGTTTCGCCATCCTAAAACATATGCTATTTGATGCGAGCCTATTCCTTTTAGAAAGGTA
>JBGTNK010000003.1:0-9097 GCA_041743125.1 Chitinophagaceae bacterium | reverse complement strand
CGGATGTCTATTTCTCCTGACGGAAAAATTATGTATCTCCCTTCATTAGAAAAGGATTTCTGGAACGTAGTGGATTGTGAATCGGGTGATATCATCAAGAAAATACAAGTGGTAAGAAGAGCACATAACACGGTCTACGGGCCTTCAGGCAACCGGGTTTATATGGCCGATATTGCATCACCATTATTATTTGTTGCCGATCCAAAAACTCATACTATTGTTGAAAAGATTGGACCCTTTAGCAATTTCATCAGGCCCTTTACCGTCAACGCAGCGGAAACCCTGATATTTGCTACTGTAGATAGCCTGCTTGGGTTTGAAGTAGGCGATCTGAAAACAGGTAAGGTATTAGACAAAATAGTAGTAGAAGGATGGAATAAAGGACCCGTAAGAAGACATGGCAATCCAAGCCACGGTATTGGCCTCACTCCTGATGAAAAAGAACTTTGGGTAGCAGATGGTCATAATATGCGCATGCATATTTTCAGTGGCAAAGCTCCGTACCAGCAATTAAGCACTATTCCTTTGCAGGACATGCCGGGATGGGTCACATTTACAATCGACGGAAAATATGCCTACCCTTCAAGTGGCGAGGTGATCGACGTAAAAACAAGAAAGATCCTGCTTACGCTGAAAGATGAATACAATAACAGCGTATCCAGTGAAAAAGTAGTGGAAGTACAGTTGAATGGCAACAAAGCGGTAGTAGCGGGAGATCAATTTGGCATCGGGCGTGCAGGCAAAAAATAATTTACCTAAACACTAATCAATGAAACTAACTTTTTGCATGTCATTCCTATTTTTATCTGCTATCTTTTTTTCTTCCTGTTCAGGCGATTCATCTAAGAAGAGTAATGATGAAACAACGTCTCAATGGTTTGAAACGGGCGAATGGTCAAAAGGGTTGAAACTAAAACCTCATGAGTCGGTAGACCAGGAAGAATTTAAAAAACAATATCAAGCAAATCAGGAGGGTTGGGATAAAGCCTTTGCTTATTTGAAGTCAGGTGAACTGGCTGGCATTGCTCCCGGCCGGTATGAAATAGACGGAGAAAATGTATTTGCGATCATAACGGAAGGACCTGCCAAAGAGTTTGATTCTACCCGTTTTGAAGCACATCTTAATTATATTGACATACATTATGTAATTGAAGGAAAAGAAAAAATTGGAAAAGCACCGGTGGCCAGCGCAAACATTATACAGGAATATGATAGTGCAAAGGACATTGCTTTCTATACAGCCGATGGGAAATATTATGAGTCATCACCCGAAATTTATTTTATCATGTTTACCGGGGATGCTCATCGCCCCGGTATAAAAGCTGATGATTCCGCGGTGCTCAAAAAACTGGTGATCAAAGTAAAAAAGGTGGCTTAAGATATAAGCGTTCACATATTGCTATTTCGCAAAAGGAAAATGTTCAGTTTCCTTCGGGTAAAATTATGTGCCGGGAAATGTCAATGACTAAAACACCATGTTTAATAAATGAAATTAGTATTCCTGGATACCAAAACGGTAGATGAAATTCCCAATATGAAATTATTGGAACAGTTTGGTGATGTAAGCTACTTCCAGACTACGGGGCCTGAACAAACCCTGGAAAGAGTAAAAAATGCGGATATCATTATTGCCAATAAGGTAGTAATAGACCGGAATATTATTGACCAGGCCAGTCGGTTGAAATTGATTTGTATTGCCGCTACCGGTACTAATAACGTGGATAAAGTGGCGGCGGGCGAAAAGGGTATTGTAGTAAAAAATGTAGCCGACTATTCAACCAACAGCGTAGCCCAGGGCACATTTGCCATGTTATTGCATTTGCTTACGCATATTTCTTATTTCGATCAATATGTTAAGGAAGGGAACTATTCCCAGAGTGAAATATTTACTCATTTTGGCAGAACATTCTGGGAGTTGACCGGCAAACGTTTTGGTATTATTGGCCTGGGACATATCGGGAGGAAAGTAGCCAGGATTGCCAGGGCTTTTGGTTCCGAAGTCGTTTATTATTCCGCCTCCGGAAATAGTTATGATCAGCCATACCTGCAGCTTGAGTTAGATGAGTTTTTAAAAACTTCTGATATTGTTTCCATACATGCACCGCTAAATGAATTCACAAAAGATCTCTTAAACTATCAGCGATTGAGCCTGATGAAAAGATCAGCCATCCTTATCAATGCGGGAAGGGGAGGTATTGTGAATGAAGCAGACCTGGCTAAAGCCTTAAATGAAGATTTGATTGCAGCGGCGGGGATCGATGTATACGAAAAAGAACCACTTGATTCCACGCATCCTTATCTGCAGGTAAAGCAGAAAGAAAAAATATTACTCACACCTCATATTACATGGGCCAGCATAGAGGCCCGCACTTTATTGATGGAGAAAGTGATACTAAACATTCAGGAGTTTATAAAAGAAAAGGATTCAATAATAAAACAATGAAAATAAGAGCGGCCGTATTATATGAAATGGGAAAAGAGCGTCCCTATGATAAAAGCAATCCACTGGTGATTGAAGAATTGGAATTAACAAAACCAGAAGCGGGAGAAATTTTGGTTAAAATAAAAGCCGCGGGTCTTTGTCATTCCGACTTATCGGTAATTGATGGTAACCGTCCCCGGCAAATGCCGATGGTATTGGGACATGAAGCCGCTGCTGAAATAGTAGAACTGGGCCCGGATGTAAAAGATGTAAAAGTGGGCGATCATGTCGTGTTTTCATTTATGCCCATATGCGGGCATTGTATGCCTTGCATGACGGCAAGGCCGGCTCTTTGTGAGAATGGAGCAGCTGCAAATAATAAAGGAGTTTTATTGGGCGACGGGATGCGGTTATACAAGCAGCAGCAAAAAATTCATCACCACATGGGTGTGTCAGGCTTTGCAGATTATGCTGTGGTATCAAGAAGATCCGTAGTAGCCATTGATAAAAGTTTGCCATTTGATATTGCCGCTCTTTTTGGTTGTGCTGTTATGACGGGTGTAGGAGCAGTAATTAATACGGCCAAAATTCAGCTGGGGCAAACAGTATTGATAACCGGGCTGGGCGGTGTTGGATTCTCTGCACTATTGGGTGCTTTGGCTGCAGGTGCAAGCAAAGTGATTGTAGCGGATCTAAACAAAGATAAATTAGCAAAGGCCATTGAACTCGGTGCCCATGAAGCCATCGATTCATCAGAAGAAAATGCCCTTGAAAAAATAAGAGATATAACAAATGGAGGAGTGGACGTAGGATTTGAATTTGCCGGCGTTGTCCAGGCTTTGGAGTTTACATACAATGCCACAGCAAGAGGTGGTAAAACAGTAACAGCCGGCCTTCCCCATCCCAGTAAAATGATGCAGCTGGCACCGGTAAAACTGGTGGCTGAAGAAAGAACATTACAAGGATCGTATATCGGGAGCTGTATACCTGCCCGCGACCTGCCTGCCTATATAAATCTCTACCAGTCCGGCCGCATGCCGGTTGAAAAGCTGATGACACATAAGTTGACCTTATCCGAAGTAAACGAAGGTTTCGAACGCCTGGCAAAAGGAGAAGCGATCAGACAAGTAATTACCAGCTTTTAATGGCTGAATCATAAAAGTGAAATCACCCTGATACATGATCCATTGTATACAGGAAATTAAAAATTGAAATGATGAGCCTGATAAAAACTCAAGCATATATAAATGGTAAGTGGGTAAATGCAGTAAAGGATAAAACATTTGACGTTAGCAATCCGGCTACCGGCGAACGAATAGCCACTATACCAGACATGGACAGGGAAGATATTCGCAAGGCAATAGATGCAGCCAGCGATGCCTGGCCAGCCTACAGGGAATTGACAGCCGGCCAGCGGGCGGGCTACTTAAAAAAGTGGTATGCCCTGATCCTCGAAAACAAAGAAGAGCTGGCCCGGTTGATGACGATGGAATGCGGAAAAGTGTTATCTGAAAGTTTGGGCGAGGTGGAGTATGGGGCTTCTTTTGTTGAATGGTTTGCTGAGGAAGCAAGACGGGCTTACGGCGATGTGATACCTGCTGCCTCCCCGGATAAACGGATCGTTGTTATCAAACAGTCTATTGGTGTAGTGGCCGCACTTACACCCTGGAATTTTCCATTGGCCATGATCACCCGGAAAGTGGGCCCTGCACTGGCTGCCGGCAGTCCTGTGGTTGTAAAGCCCCCATCTGAAACACCTCTTACAGGATTAGCATTGGCTTTCCTTGCTGAAAAAGCCGGCTTTCCCCCGGGCGTATATAATACCGTAACTACAACCAACAGCAGCGAAGCCGGTAAAGAATTTTGCGAAAATAAAAAAGTACGCAAGCTGTCATTTACCGGTTCTACCCAGGTAGGAAAAATTTTAATGAACCAGTGCTCCTCCACTTTAAAAAAGTTATCACTGGAATTGGGAGGCAATGCGCCTTTCATCGTTTTTGACGATGCCGATATTGATGAAGCTGTAAAAGGTGCTATGATATCCAAGTTTCGCAACAGCGGGCAAACCTGTGTCTGTGTCAATCGTTTTTTTGCACAGGAAAAAATATACGATGAATTTGTTTCAAAGCTGGCAGCAGCAGTTGGCGCATTAAAGGTGGGCAACGGTTTAGAGAATGGAATGCAGGTGGGTCCGCTGATCAGCAGTAAGGGAATAGAAAAAGTAAAACTCCATGTGGAAGATGCTATAGCCAAAGGAGCTGAAGTGGTAAAAGGAGGCAAGCCTATTAAAGATTTATTTTATGAGCCTACCGTATTATCAGGGGCCACTTCGGATATGATCATAGCTAACGATGAAGTCTTTGGCCCCGTTGCTCCGGTATTTAAATTTAGCACCGAAGAAGAAGTGATCAGAATGGCAAACGATACGGAGTATGGCCTTGCTTCTTATTTCTATACAAAAGATATGGCCCGTTGCTGGCGGGTGGCCGAAGCGCTGGAAACCGGGATGGTAGGAATTAATGAAGGGTTGATATCAACAGCGGTAGCACCGTTTGGTGGCGTAAAAGAATCCGGCGTAGGTCGGGAGGGGTCAAAATACGGCATGGATTATTTTATGGAAATAAAATACCTCTGTTTCGGGGGCATTAAATAACACCAGGCTTGAAAAAATAATTAATAACTGTAACTATAGCATAGCCAAAACTGACTGAAATGATGGACCGTTCTGTTTTAAAACAACTCATTAAGATACCTGTCGTCGTGGCGGCACTTGGATACTTTGTAGATATTTATGACCTCCTCTTATTTAGTATAGTTCGCATTGAAAGTTTGAAATCGCTCGGCGTTGCAGAAGGTGATTTGCTGAATGAAGGTGTTTACCTGATCAATATGCAAATGGGTGGTTTATTGCTCGGTGGAATTTTATGGGGCATATTAGGTGATAAACGCGGAAGGATCACGGTCCTCTTTGCTTCTATTCTGATCTATTCACTGGCCAATATCGCAAACGGTTTGGTCACTACGGTTAATCAATATGCTCTTCTTCGTTTTATAGCCGGCATTGGCCTGGCGGGTGAACTGGGAGTTGGCATTACACTGGTAGCTGAAATTTTACCAAAAGAGATCAGGGGCTACGGAACCTCACTGGTAGCAGGTGTTGGCATGCTGGGAGCTGTGCTTGCCTATTTTGTCGCCGATTATTTTGAATGGCGTATCGCTTATTTTATTGGCGGCGGTTTGGGATTATTGTTGCTTTTGTTGCGGGTTAAAGTTTTTGAATCGGGAATCTTTCAGAGCGTAAAAGAAAAGCAGGTTTCAAGAGGAAATTTCTTCCAGTTATTTTCATCACGCAAACAGTTCATGAAATATTTCCGCTGCATTTTAATTGGTGTGCCGGTTTGGTTTGTTGCCGGTATATTGATGACCTTCTCCCCGGAGTTTGGTAAAGTGCTCGATTTGGGTGTACCCATTGTAGCGGGTAAGGCGGTCATGTGGGAATACCTCGGATTAACCATTGGTGATATTTCCAGCGGCATACTCAGCCAGTATTTTAAAAGCCGGAAAATAGTGGTGATCATGTTTGTTTCCCTGGTGGGCATCCTGTCAGCTATATTCCTGTTTGTTCCTCTTCAGTCCGCTACTATCTTTTATGCGTTATGTGTGTGCCTCGGATTTGCAGCTGGCTATTGGGCATTATTTGTAACCATAGCAGCCGAACAATTTGGAACCAATATCAGGGCTACCGTCGCCACTACGGTTCCCAACTTCGTTCGCGGAAGCATCATAATCATGACGCCCCTGTTCCTGATTTTTAAAACCCAGTTTGGTTTGCTGGCCGGTGCGGGTTTGGTTGGACTTTTGGCTGTTGGCGTAGCTTTATTTGGAATTATTAATATGGAAGAAACCTTTGGCAAGGACCTGAATTATATAGAAGAAAAACCCGAACGGTCACGTTGGTCTCCTTTTAAAATAAAGCCCGGCAAACTGAAACCATCTCCATCCCGCACCAAATAAAATGAACCTGAATTTTTTCCTAAAAAGAAATACATACTTAAAATGGCAATAAAAAAACACATTCTTGTAATTCCCGGTGATGGCATTGGTCCCGAGGTAACAGCTTGCGGAAAAGCCGTGCTGGAACAAATAGCTGCAGAGAACGGGTATCATTTTACATTCGATGAGGCCATGATGGGCCATGCTTCTATAGAAGCGATGGGTGATCCCTTGCCGCCAGAAACACTTGAAAAAGCAAAAGCAAGTGATGCAGTTTTATTTGGTGCCGTTGGCCATCTAAAATATGATAACGATCCCACCCTTAAAGTAAGACCGGAGAATGGGTTGTTGGGTATCCGCAAAGGAATGGGACTCTATGCTAATCTCCGGCCGATCCTTTTATTTGATGAATTGCTGGAAGCATCCAGCATAAAACCGGAAGTACTTAAGAACACTAATATTTTATTTTTCCGTGAATTGACCGGCGATGCTTATTTCGGAGAGAAAAAACGAAGTGAAGACCGGAATTCCGCTTCTGATCTTATGATCTATCACCGTTATGAAGTAGAACGTATTGCCATAAAAGCTTTTGAAGCGGCCCGCACAAGAAACAAAAAAGTTTGCTCTGCAGATAAAGCCAATGTGCTGGAAAGTTCAAGGCTATGGCGTGAAGTGGTGCAGGACGTGGCAAAGAATTATCCTGATGTGGAAACCACACACATGTTTGCTGATGCAGTAGCCATGCAACTGATAAAAAATCCGCGGCAGTTTGATGTGATATTGACCACCAATATTTTTGGTGACATATTAACGGATGAAGCCTCACAGATTGCAGGCTCTATGGGCATGCTGGCATCTGCATCCATCGGTGACGGGGCCGGATTATTTGAACCCATCCACGGATCCGCACATGATATTGCCGGGCAGAATAAAGCCAATCCATTAGCCTCCATACTATCCGTTGCATTAATGCTGGATATAAGTTTTGGATTAAAAGAGGAAGCTAAAAAAGTTACGGATGCAGTTGCAGGCGTATTGAAAAGAGGTTTCCGTACAGCAGATATTGCCAGCGCATCAACCGATAAAAACAAAATTTTAGGAACAAAAGAAATGGGGGAACAGGTGCTACAAGTTTTAAAACAATCAGCTTTATCAATAAAGGATGGTGCTGCGCCGCAAATGGCATAGCAATGAAGATACCCGGATCAGATAGAGACCATGTTTTTAAACCCTGACCTTTTTTGTACATCCAGAGCGCAGCGAAGGATTGTGTCAAGGCAAAAAAGTAAAAAGTTAGTACTGTATAATAGTTTCGATTAAGAATTCAGATTCTATAAAATTAAACAGGCCAGTTTTTCAAAAGAAAATTAACGATGCTATGCCACCAGATCCTCAAAAAAATAATTTTATTTCCGGCAATAAATTAAATCGCCGGATCTTCCTTCAATATAGTTCAGTGATAGCAGGAAGCCTGGTTGTTTCCCCTTTAACCGGTCAGCCCTTTATCCAAACTTTTACTCCCGGTGATAAAACTCTTTACTGGTACCTGCAACCGTTACGCATCATGCATACGGTGTTACGGGAAACAGATGCGCAGCACTATGATGCTAATGCCGTAGTTGATTATCTTAAAAAAAACGGATCCAATGCACTTTGTGTAAATGCCGGTGGCATCGTTGATTTTTTTCAGAACCCATTACCTGCTGCCAATATCAATGCCTTTATGGGCAGCCGGGATATATTAAAAGAAATTACTACGGCCTGCAAAAATGCCGGCATCAAAGTGATCGCCAGGATTGACTTTCGCGGGGCGGAAGAACATGTATATAAAAAATTACCCGACTGGTTTAAAAAAGATGCTAACCAAAACCCGGCCACCACTACTTATACCAAACCGGTCTTATATGAATCCTGTTACCTGGGTCAGTACCGGAATGAATATGCCAATGAGTTTGTACAATATGTAATGAAGAATTATGCTGTGGATGGTATCTGGCATAATGCACCCGGCTTTAATGGTATTTGTTATTGCAGCCGGTGCCGCCAGTCGTATAAAGAAAAATCGGGAAAAGAAATTCCCTTGCTGCCATCCGCATCAACCGAAGAGCTGGACAGCTATATGCAATGGAAGGCGCAGACCGCTGATGAATATATGGACCGGATAAAGAAAACAGTAAAATCCTTTGGCAATGATAAAGTGTATACAGCCGAAGTGTTTAGTATTTACCGGGTGGGGCAAAAAATTGATTCCGGAATAGATTTGGAAAGTGCCCGGAAGCATTTTGATATTATGGTAAGTGTGGCCTTTCTTTCTGAAAATGGCCAGGGCGAACATTTTCCTTATGAGAACCTGAATTACGGCAGCACCATTATCAAGTTTTTAAAATCTATGGTCCCTGATCGTGAAGCGGTGGTTATGTATGGGGGTAATGGCACTACCCACCGCCTGGTGATCGATCCTCCTTTGGATCTTAAGATCTGGTTATGGGAAATCTTATCGGCCGGTGGCCGGTTCTGGAACTGTTATTTTTCTAATGTGCCTACGCTTACGAATGACAACCGGAATGCATTAAATGAATCGGAAGCCTATCATTTTGTAAAGACGCATTCAAAACTTTTAGAGCAGCAGGTGCCCGTGGCCAATGTAGGTATATATTATTCACAACCTACCCGGGTATCCTA
>JBGTNK010000002.1:0-51510 GCA_041743125.1 Chitinophagaceae bacterium | reverse complement strand
TCAAGTCTCCCATTTATTCAGTGATGCGGGGAAAAAAGAAGGGGGAGGGGTTCAAATTCAATGAAACAAATTATACCATCCTGGATCTGTATTAAATCTTACCATACTTATTCTCTTTTGCAGATAATGAGTTCACCTTTGGAGGATCCAAAAAATAATCATAAGCCCACCAAAAAATAAAAATGGAGTCTGCCGAAGACAAATTCCATCAATTTGTAATTAAGTTTTTTACTTACATACCCGGCTTGGCTGGACTTTCCGTTACACTCATATCACGAACACATTTGTATTTACCTTCCCGCTTTTCAAAATAAGACATGAAATATCCATTTTCTTTTTTCTCGCCTGATGCGCTCATTCTGGGCCATGATCCAATTTCAGTTGCATGATTACCGTCAGCAAACAGATCTACCACTTTATATGTATTATAGTCCCCCACGCTGTCCTGGGCAAAACCTTTCGAAATTTTTTCTTTGATTGCCGCCATACCGACTGAAGGAGGTTGATTGCGGTTGAAGCTGGTAGCGTCATCGGAGTAATAGGCTGCCACGGCATCAACATTCTTTGCTTTTTCACCAGCAGAAAATGCATCTTCCATGGCTTGTATTTCCTGCTTCACAGTCTCAATATTTACTTTTGAATCTGGTTGCTCATTGCATGCAGAAAAAAATAATAGTGCAAGTCCCGGTAATGCAGGAAATCTGTAGTTCAATTTCATAAATTTTTTGTGGTTTTAAGTTTAAAGAGTTAAAAGGTATACTAAAAAAATCTAAAGGGTAGAAAATTTGGCGGTGCGGCAAAACGGCTGCAAATCCAATGATTTTATTATTACACACGACTCACAATTAAATATGTGTTATCAATCCTGGTAGGTTTACGGATGACATGGGTGAACCTGGTTGATCGTGTCTTAAGTAAAATATTATATTATTGTTGATTTACGTAACAATAAATACTTCACTTCTGAGTATCGACCTTCATAGTCTTGTAGCATGACCATGGGTAGACAGCAGCCCACACCGTAATATGATGTAAAAAAAAGTATATGATGCTGGTGCACCCCAGCTTCCATGCCGTTCTTTGAGGTATAGTCCAGGAAATTTTTAAAATTGTTATTGAAGCAGATCTGCATCATAATAAATTCTATTAATTTGGGAACCGGATTGAGAACATGGTATCCTGTATTTAAGAATTGCGGGTCATTGCAGGAGGACAAAAACATCTTTTAAACCGACAATGGAAAAAGACACAAAAGAAAACAAATCTGTCCCCAGCCCATTTGCCCAGACATATTTTCACGGGACAAAAGCTGATCTTAAAGTTGAGGACTTTATTGAAGTTGGAAACATGTCAAACTATGGACAAAGAAAAAATGTCAACTATATTTTCCTGTCTGCGACTTTGGACGCTGCTATTTGGGGAGCAGAACTTGCCTATGGAGAAGGAGCTGAAAGAATTTTTTTAGTAGAACCAACAGGAGCAATTGAAGATGATCCTGATCTAACAGATAAAAAATTCCCGGGTAATCCAACAAAATCTTATCGTTCTATTTATCCGTTTAAAGTTGTCGGAGAAGTTACCATTTGGCAAGGGCACCCGGCGGAACAAGTCAAGGCGATGAAAGAACATCTTGAACGACTAAGAGAACAAGGCATTAATTCACTGAACGATTAAATAATGCGAGAAAAGGAATTGCCGGATTATCAAAGGGAGAACAGTATTTTTAAAAAATATAAAATAAAAAATAGGCAATATTATCTTTTCTTCCTTTTAGAGTGTCCTTCAACCATAACCCCGATGTGTAAGATGGCGCTTCGTGCCGGAACTATATCACACTCTGCACTACAGGGAGGAAACATCGGCTACGATAGTTTTATATTTTTGAAACCCGACAGGGCAGGATATAAATCCGGGCAAATGAATATATCTTAGATGCTAAGATTTTTTCGCCTTCGGTTCTTCAGCACTGAACGTTGTACTTCATGTATAAATGGAAAGCTGATAAAATGAGTCCAGGGAAAGACGTATTGTGCGAGTTGGCCTGCTCTTAGTTATTTTAATCAATAAAGCTCACATACGGCAATAGTGAATTTTTGACAATGAAACACGATAAAAATAAATCAGACTCTATTATTTTAAAAGCAGGCCAGGGGCGAATCTATGACTGTGGGAGTATGACCGCCATTTTTAAAGCTGACGAAAATGAAACAGATGAAAAATATAGTGTTTCGGAATGGTGGCTTGAATCAAACTCTGAAGGACCAGGAGCACATCAACACGAAGACAATGACGAAGTGTTTTACGGATTAGAAGGAACAACTTCTTTTTTAGTTGGCAACAACTGGGTGGACGTAGAGAAAGGAACATTTATTAGAATTCCGGCCAGGACTGTTCACGACTTTGCAAACAGGACAGACAGGAGATCAGGTGTTTTAAATTTCTACATCCCTGGTGGCTTTGAAAAAAATATGCCATCAATAGTAAAATGGTTTAAAGATGAGCAAGCATAAATGTAAACAGGCGCAAATAAAAAGAAACAAACCGAAAGTATTATCACCTTCTAAAATTAAAATATGAATCTTTCATTTTACTAAGTATTTCTGATTGGATTTATTTTTATTGGTTGTGAAAGTCCGGACAAAAACAATCATATCGGCACATTAGAAAAATCAGCTGAACAATTGCCGTATTTAACTTTTCAAAAAGAAAATTTATTTCCAGTCGATGGCAGTTTATTAAGATCCGAAGATGGTTTGGCTTTGGCGGATGGCCGTGTTATTGTAGTTGAACAGGCAAAAGGGCTTCGGTTAATTGAAAAAGATGTAACAAATCGCCCTTTTGGAAATTTCAATGATGCTGGAATTTAGAAAAGGACCTGTTGAAATTGAATTATAAATAACTCTGCCGGGCATGGACATTTTTTCAAATTTTCCATATCTCAAAAAGGACCTCGGCAGACATCTTGATAATCAAACCCTGATAGAGGTATTTTTTTCTTCAGCACCGGACGATGGTGATGTGGAGGAGAAAGCTTTAATTCTGAAAGAGAAAATGCCCGGCTGCAATTTTTACATGGATACCTCCTTCACTACCGATGTATTTAAAATCCAATCTCCTCCATTTGAAAGTTTCAATATTGTAAAATGGCTTTCTCTATTTTATGTTTGATGCCATGCTCAACAAAAATTTTGATGGATTTTTAACCTCTTGAGGTGTTATTCCTTATGCCGGTGGCTGGTTTATAACCGTATTTAATTCTAATACAAACCATTATTTACAAGGAAAAAGAACTAAAAAAGAAAAGCTATAATTGTAATACCTTAAAGGAAATAAGAACCGGAAGTAAATCCAAAGCTGGGCTCCGGAAATAAAACCCGCAGCAGAAACCTGCGAAAGTTTTGCAGATATCATCAACCAACATATTAAAATCATTTTATGGCGGTAAAAAATAAGACTACGGAAACTGATGTTGACGTAACAGATTTCATAAACTCATATGTAGACAATGAGCAAAAAAAGACAGACAGTTTTAAATTAATTGAACTATTAAAGAAATGGTCAGGGTTTGAACCCAAAATGTGGGGACCGACAATCATTGGTTTTGGTAGTTATCATTACAAATATGCCAGCGGACATGAAGGGGATGCTCCAATACTTGGTTTCTCACCCCGAAAAGCTGAGTTTTCCCTTTATGTTTATTCGCCTACCGAAGAAAGTAAAAAGCTTTTGAAAGAATTAGGTAAATTTAAAATAGGGAAGGCATGTATTTACGTCAAAAAACTTTCAGACATCAACATAAAGACACTGAAAAAACTTAGCAGCATATCCATTGATTATATTAATGAGCACCATGAATGCGCTTGCAGAGATACTGAAAAATAAGGATGATGGAAAATAGACAACGGAAGACAGTTAACGATGAAATCATTTTTAATTCTATTTTGTGGCTTTTCTATTCCCCTGTTCAAATACCCAATCGGATTTTAGTTATTAAACTCTAAAGAAAAAATTGTGTTTAAGAACTTTTCAATATATACCTTTAGTAAAGAAGGCAAACGGTCGGGGAGAACAGCTATTTCGACCAAACTGGTTATCTGGATTCAGGAGTCACCAAGTAATGGCCTTCAGGTTTAAAAATAGAAAACTCACTTCAAAACCCTGGTGATAGAAATTTTTTTTGCAAGTATGGGTTGAGTGAATAACACCCGGCGGTTTGTAATCCAGGTTTATGCCGGTCCAACCGAATCCTGCCCTGCGATATATTACATTCTGTACATTATTAATTCTATAGAGCTCCTGTACCTGGCAGGACATTCTTCAATTACCCGCCCAACACAATACCCTGTACTTTGTACCTCATGCCCTGGAGATATCGGAACATCTAACTGAGGGCAGGAAATTATTTTTAAACAACAACAGATTTCCTGATAACACAATTATATCCCAAAACTAAAAGTGCGGTGTCAGCACTTTAATCACCGACAAATGATTATGTCTCAAAAAGGAAACACCATGATCACGATGATGTTCATCGCAGGTCCTGAAAACAATGCTGAGGGAGAAAGAATTTTTGCCAGCCATGCTAAATGGATGGAAAAATCTCACCACAAGGACGGTGAGTTGGAACTGTTGAGTTATAATGTTGCTAAGGGCCCCGAATTCTCAAATCCATTAGATACGGCATCAACGCCAACGGGAAATACCATCTATACGGTGTGCGAGATATATAAGAATCCTGCGGGTTTGGCTGACCACTGGAAGCAAGGTGAGGAAAATTGGACCGATTTCGGAGCATTGATGGACTGGGTAGGCAAAGTCAAATTCAGCATCATGCATGGTACACCTGTTGAACATTCCCTTTGGTAGAATAAATTAAAAAGTGGATGATTACGCATTATTCATTCATCTGTAAGAATAATTATTTTATCAAACAGATTAAATCATACCTATATTTTTTGCAAGCAAAGCAGCCAAATCACCAACCAACTTCAGGTTTTAAGAGGTTGGTTGGGATTTTGGTTATTATGCTACGATGAAGACCGATCAAAAGAATAAAATTTGAATCAATAATAATAAATTTATCCTTAGATCAAGGGGCGTCATGCTCAATACCAGTTTTTCTAAAAGCACAAACCCTAACCTAAACAGGAGTTATGAAATTTTTCATCCTATCAATATTCTCTTTTATAGTTCTGCTTGCCTGTAATACAGAAAATAAAAAGAATAAAACCAAATGCGCAATCAATAAAGAGGGCAAAGAGTATATAAGTATTTCAAGAGCCAGGTATTATGACCAATTATACGGTTTTTGGTTGGGGCAATGCATTGCTAATTGGACTGGCCTTGTAACAGAGATGGACAAGATCGGTAACATAGGAGAAATTAAGACAGGAGATTTTTACACCCGGGAGGATTGGGGCAAACCTGATCAACCCAGCATTTGGGGACAAGGTATTCCAAGTGATTTATCGCCTACCATTGATTTTGTATTTAAAGAGAGCAATGATATATGGGGATCGGATGATGATACAGATATTGAATATATGTACCAGCATTTATTGTACACTAACCAGACCAGCACTCTATCCCCGCAGCAAATAAGCGCTGGTTGGTTAAAACATATAAAACCTGAAGAAGAAAATTTTTTATGGGTATCCAATCAAAAAGCTTTTGACCTGATGAAAGGAGGACTATTACCTCCTGAAACCGGCCATCCAATTAATAACGAACATTATGAAATGATCGATGCGCAATTAACAACGGAGATCTTTGGATTATTCTCACCGGCCAGGCCGGATGTAGCATTAAAAATTGCCCATCTGCCTATTCAAACTACCGCCCGGGAAGATGCCGAATACATTTCAAAGTTTTATGTTACCATGTATTCTTTAGCTTCATTAATAGATTCATCCAAATCGATGAGCCAGCAACTAGGGCGGATGGCAACTCAGGCAAGAGACGTTCTTCCCGATAGTTCATATGCCGCTCATATGTTTGATTATACCCGGCGATTGTTTCAGTCAGGTATCCCCTGGGAAAAAACCAGGGACTCTGTTTACCATAGATACCAGGTTCAGCAACAAGATGGGTATGATATTACCTCCAAAAACTTATACTGTAATGGCTGCTTTGCAGCCGGTATCAATTTCGCAGCAAGTTTGATCAGTCTTTTCTATGGTGAGGGAAACATTGTAGAAACGATAAAAATCGGAGCTCTTGCAGGTTGGGATTCTGACAATCCCACCGCTACCTGGGGAGGACTACTCGGCTTTATGATTGGAAAAGAAGGTATAGAAAAAGCGTTTGGCAGAAAATTTTCCAATCGGTTTAATATCCATCGAACCAGGCAAAATTTCCCCAATAATGGAATTGACACTTTTGAAAGTATGGCTGAGAAGGGATTAATTATAACTGATAAAATTGTAACAGACCTGTTAAGAGGAACAATTGATAAGGAAAAAAACACATGGACGATTCCTCTAAATGAATAAAGAACTTACTATGTCTGCTATTCATGCCCTTGCTGAAAAAAAAATTAAAGCTGCATCAGAATCATTGTCCAAAGCTTTCATGAATGACCCTTTGCAAATTTATGTTTTCCCCGACGAAGAGGTACGCAGGCAAAAGTCCCCGGCTCATTTCGAAGGAATTCTCCGGTACGGTCATATGTTTGGAGAAGTATATGCAACGCAGAATTTAGAAGGCGCTGTAGTTTGGCTGCCGCCGGGCAATACGGACATTACACCGGAAAAAGCTGAAAAGGGAGGATTGGATAACCTGCCTCCATTGTTAGGTGAAGCAGCTACGGCCCGCTTTTTTAGCGTGATGAATTTTTTGGATCCTTTTCATAAAAGCGATGTTACAGAACTTCATTGGTACACTATGGTTATAGGAGTCGTTCCGGATTTTTGCGGGTTAGGCTACGGGAGAGCTCTAATGCTGCATATTATGGAGAAAGCCCAAAAAGACCATACAAATATATATTTAGAAACAGTACAACCTTCCAATATCCACTTTTATACAAAACTTGGATTTAAAGTATTAAGGGAGCTGACACACCCCGGCAGCAAACTTCCTTTATGGACTTTTAAAAAAGTGAACTAGTCAGTATTATATTGATTTGGGTATTCAGGTAACAGGAATGCACCTTCATGTAAATGAGTTTTCGATTAGCCATAATGTTTGAAGATTCTTAACTTCAGCCGGCAAACCTGGATTTAACTTTATTAATTATAAATAACATAAAAAATGGATACTAAAAATCAAATAGGACTAGATAAGGCAAAAAGCAAAAAGCTTGCAGACGGATTAAACAATCTGCTTGCCGATTATATGATGTTTTACCAAAATACAAGGGGTTTACACTGGAATATAAAGGGTGAAAAATTTTTCGAGCTTCATTTGAAGTTTGAAGAGCTGTACACAAATTTGTTATTGAAAGTGGATGAAGTAGCGGAACGCATTTTAACGCTTGGAGCCTCACCACTTCATACTTTCGATGATTACAAGAACACGGCCAGAATAAAAATTGTAAAAGATGTTTCTGACGGGAAAAAAGGTGTGCAAACAATATTAGATGCCTTTGCAATTATAATAGTCAGTCAAAGAGAGCTTCTTGATCTTTCTGCAGATGCGGAAGATGAAGGCACCAATGCACTTATGAGTGATTACATCCGCGAACAGGAGAAATTAGTTTGGATGTATTCCTCTTTTTTGCAAAAATAAGTGCAATCGGTAAAGTCAACAGTTGTTCTCCCATCATGGCAGCATCAGATCAAAAACGTTTCCACTAATTCCAGCGATTGAACCCGTTATTCAAAATTAGTTGGTATACCAACATGTCTGCCCTCAGCAGACATGTTGTTTCATTATTGGCTGACAGGTCATACTATTCGACTGAAGTTCTGTGTTGTACTTTTGTACTGTATCCCCGGTTAATTTTCTTTTCATGGCCTGTTGGTTAAAGAAAAAAGTGCTGAAGGATTTATAAAAACAGATTTTATGGTGAGGAAAAAATTAAAGAATGTAGGTGTGTTTTCCTTTGCAAAATTTCAGGCTGTTCTTGGAGGACTGGTTGGATTTCTTTGCGGAATTGTACATTCATTTGGTGGACTCATCATCGATGTTCTTGTTAGTGCTGGATTTCTTTCTGCAGAAAAAATGTCTACACCGGGATTGAGTTATGGTACCGTTCTTGCATTTGGCGCATTAATAGGGATGCCGGTTATTATGGCTGCTTCAGGATTTGTGCTGGGAATACTTGAAGCATTATTATTTAATTTTTATGCCAGATGGTTTGGTGGAATAAATGTTGAATTTGAATAAGATGGGTGGCCATTTTTAGTTTGTTGTTAATCCCAAGTATAAAATAAATCAGGAAATGTATGGGATCTGTGCTGCCTGGTAAATACGACCACTGCCGTTGAATGAAAAAAATCTGGCAAGCAGAGGAGATTGCACTTCCTTATTTCAAAGAATAATATTTTAGTGAAATGAAAAGTAAAAATTCGATTCCACGTATTGTACCTCCTGTTTACTTCCTGATTGCAATAATAGTAATGATCCTGCTAAATTCATTTGCACCTGTAGGGCGATGGCTGCATTATCCATGGAGATACGCTGGTATTTTGCCTGTTGTTATAGGATTCATCCCTAGCCTGGGAAGTGGTGATCTTTTTCGTCGGTTAGGTACAGCCCCCCGTCCTGGCGTAAAGGCAAACGTACTCGTTATACAGGGAGCCTTTCGCCGCACAAAAAATCCTATGTACCTGGGACTCGTTGTTATGCTGACAGGCCTTTCAATATTTTTGGGTTCCTTTTCACCGTTGATTATTATTCCTGTCATCATTTGGATCCTTCATTATAAATTTATACTTCAGGAAGAAAAGTGGATGGAAAATTGGTTTGGTAAATCCTGTCTTGAGTACAAAAGAAAAACACCAGGATGGTTATAACAATGGTGAACTTATAATAAGATAAGAAAATAGTTTGTTGATATTGTTACATACCAAACAAGATTTATTAAAGAACTAAATTGCTTAATCCTCATCCATTTCAAGCAACAAGTTTGCAATTAAGGCCGTCCATCCTGTTTGGTGCGATGCTCCCAAACCCTGACCCGTATCACCATGAAAAAATTCGTAAAACAGGTGATGGTCTTTAAAATGCTCTTCAGACCAGAATGACTGATGGCCGGCATGATATTGAAATTGACCATGATCGTTTCTTTCAAAGATCTTTAATAATCTTTTGGTCAGTTGATTGGCAATTTGTTTCAGGTTCAGTTTATTTGCTGACCCTGCCGGAAATTCAAACATGTATTTATCACCATAATATTGGTAATACTTTCTGAGCGAATTAATGATCAAATAATTTAAAGGAAGCCATATAGGGCCACGCCAATTGGAATTTCCACCAAACATGGCGCTTGAACTTTCACCAGGTTCGTATTGTATTGAATAGTGACTGCCCTGGTACCCAAAAGTATATGGTTTTTCCTGGTGGCTTCTTGACAAGGACCTGATACCGTAATTGGATAAAAATTCTGCTTCATCCAAAAGTCTTTTCAAAAGATTTTCCAGGCGGTCATCGATCATAATAGCAAACAGGTAGTTGCCATCTTTATTTTTTTTATCTATGTCTGAAATAATGCGGGTTAAGTCGGGCCGGGTAAGTTGTATCACTTCAAGCCGGGTATTGAATTGCCGCAGATTTTTGAACACATCGCTATGGATGATCTCAACGGCCAGCAATGGAATGATGCCGACAAGAGAACGGATCTTTAGGCGCTCGCTGGTGCCATTTTCAAATTGAATGGCATCATAATAAAAAGCATCCTGTTCATCCCAAAGGGAAATATCTTTTTTCCCGATATGGTGCATGGCCCAGCCTATATTTAAAAAGTGCCGGAAAAATTTGGCTGCAGATTCTTCATAAGCCTGGTTGTGCTGGGCTAATTCCAGCGACATGCGCAACATGTTCAACGCATACATGGCCATCCAGCTAGTAGCATCAGCCTGCTGAAGTTTCTTTATTCCGGGGGGCATGTGATTTCTGTCGAAAACCCCAATATTATCCAGTCCCAGGAAGCCACCTTCGAAAATATCTGTACCATTCGCATCTTTTTGATTTACCCACCAGGTAAAATTCATCAACAATTTCTGGAAGGCTCTTTCAAGAAAATCCCAGTCGGAGATACCGGTTTTTTTCTTGTCTGCTTCATAGGCATACCAAACACTCCAGGCATGCACCGGGGGGTTCACATCACTAAAGTTCCATTCGTAAGCAGGAATTTGCCCGTTGGGATGCATATAATATTCCCGGAGAACTAATAACAATTGCTGCTTGGCAAAATAAGGATCTACATGTATAAAAGTGGCTGCATGAAAGGCAAGATCCCAGGCGGCAAACCAGGGATACTCCCATTTATCAGGCATTGAAATAATGTTTCGGCAGGTGAGATGCTGCCAGTCTTGGTTCCTTTTATAATTGCGGTTAGGCGGCAGTTCGCCGGGTTCTCCAAAAAGCCACTTATAAACATCCAGGTAATAAAATTGCTTTGTCCACAATAATCCGCTGAGCGTACTTCTGAGTAATGATTTATGTTCGGGGACCAGGTTACCGGGTGTAAGCTCATCATAATACTCATCCGTATCTGCCTTTCGGTTTTCAAATATTTTATCAAATTCAGCCCAGGGATCGTCCAATTGTGTTTTACTCAACCTGATCTTAAAAGTAACAGATGCTTTTGAACGGATCTTTTCCTTTAACCAAATAGCTGATTTGGTACCTTGTTTTTTTGGATTGATAGTATTCTCCTTATCCACCACATAATTGTTGATGCCATCTTTTACAAAAGGAGATTCATTCGGGCGGTTATACATCCGCTGGTTATTGGTTTCATTATCGCAAAATAATTGTTCACCCGACTGGTGATAAAGAAAAAAATTACCGTTTCGGGAAGATGTTGTTTGCAGGCAATGAGAAGAAACAGAAGTAATTTCGGGTTTGCTGAAACGGGCATTATGTTTCCAGAAATTTCGAAACCAAAGATGGGGAAGCACATGAATAGTCGCAGATTCGGGACCGCGGTTGTAAACAGTAATTTTCATCAGGATATCGTTCATCTCCACTTTAGCGTATTCAATGAAACAATCAAAATAGCGGTTCTCCTTAAATACTCCGGTGTCTGGCAATTCATATTCCGGGCTCAGGCGATCGGTTTTGTTTTCCTTCACTAAATCAAGGTATGGAAAGGCTTCCTGCGGATATTTATAAAGAAACCGGGTATAGGAATGGGTAGGAGAGGAATCAAGGTGGAAATAAAGTTCCTTTACGTCCTCGCCATGGTTGCCTTCGCCATTGGTTAACCCAAATAATCTTTCTTTAAGAATGGAATCTTTCCCGTTCCAAAATGCCGGAGCAAGACATAATATCTGGTCGGTGTCGCAAAAACCACCAATACCTTCCTCGCCCCAACGATAGGCATAGCTTCGGGCCAGGTCATGATTTACATAGTTCCATGCATTACCATTTAAACTATAATCTTCCCGTACAGTACCCCACTGCCTGTCTGAAAGATAAGGCCCCCACTTTTTCCAATATTTATTATTATTTGAGCGGGATAAACGCTCCTGTTCAATATTATTCAAAGGCTATTTTTAAAATTTATCTTTTCTCATTTGCTGATAAAATTGGTTAAATATATAACATCCACTTAAATTATTTTTATATATGAAATAAGATAATATTTACATTATTCGTTTATGTGAGTGGTGTTATCTCCTATGCAAATCCCGAAATTCAATTAAATGATTTCAGATTCAACCTGTTGCCTTATTTGACTAATATTATTTTTTGAAAGGCCATTAAAACAAAATGTTTGAATAGTGGATGATGTGGGATATTATCAATAAACTCTAAGTGTTTATATAGATCTTATGAAAATTGTGCGAGTATTATAAAAATTTCAGTGATTGATCTGATCATGGAGAGAATGAATCTGAATTAAAGCCCTCTTTTTTAAAACTCCAATTCATAATTTTTGTTTCGGATGATTAATTTTTTATGATCCACATCATATATTTAGAGCATGAAAACTAATATTGAGGCCTTACTCTTCTTTCTGCTTATTTACTTTTCTTCTCCCCTTTATTCCCAAACAGGTCCGTGGGGCCGGTATAATGCTAAAATGAAAAACGATGCCCTCGTAAGAGAATCTGATGCCGGTAACCTGGAGGAGGTAAAAAGAATTATCAATGGTGGAGCAGATGTCAATGTTCAGTTAGAACAAACAAAACTTACTCCACTGGTGACCGCAGCTTCGGGAGCTAAACTGGAAGTAATTCGTTATCTCCTTAGTTTGGGTGCTGATCCTGCTGTTAGAGACTGGCAAGGTTATACTGCTTTGGATCGTGCAAAATGGACAGGCAATACTGAAGTAATAAAAGTGCTGAATGAAGCGATGGGAAATAAGACAGAAAAAGCATAAGAAAATAAGCAAGGTATTGATGTGAAAAAAAACGAACCTGCTGTAAAACCAGCTGAAAATATAAATATAAAGACGCTTAAAATCGAACCAGGTGTACATGGCAATCTTGCATGGCCGGTATTGGGTTCCTACAAGCCCGGGAATTCAATTATGTATTTTGTCCCTACCGGGTGGAGAGCAGGTGTAATAAAAGAAGTGGGAACCATTGAAAATAAAAACCGTCAATTCATACCCAATGAGAAGAAATATTTGATAGATCCGGCGGCGTTTGCTCTTTCGGATGACTGGTACGAATGGAGCCAGGTAGTTAAAGTAAAAAGAGAAACATTCCGGATCTCGTGGTTTATAGGTGGGTGGAGGATTGGAGAAGTAATGGCACATACCAATAAGATAGAAAATGGAAAAGAAACGGATACTTATGGTTATGCAGATGCTTATGAATCATTAAAAGTGAAGTCAAATAATACTTTTAGCTGGAGACAAACCAACGGCAAGATAATTTATGGACGATGGAAGCCGGCTACTAATGGGCCCGGGAATGTTTTATTAAAAGCCTGCAGCGGCTTTGATTGGACGGTGCGAAACTATACCATGCCCGATGATCTGCATATTCGTAAATTGGAAATTATTCGCTTACATCCTTCTAAAAACGTTGGATCTGTTACGGGGAAACGAAAGGCAAATTAAGATATCAATCATTTTTTCGAAGAGATTGCCCGAATAACAATTGAAATCATTTTGAGCCTTAATTTCATCATGAATTCTGGGTTAAAGCATAATACTTTCTTTTTGGTGAAAATTCAATGATCTACTCCGGAGGCAGTAACCGCTTAAAATAATTTATGGTAGCAAAGATCCAAATAATCAAGAATTGTGTTTTGTATGTACTGCTAATTTTTCCCATGTTTTTGCAGGCCCAGTCCATTCAAAGAATAGAACCTGGCAATTGGTGGGTAGGAATGAAATTGAACAAGGTTACTTTGCTTGTGTATGGCCGCGACATTCAACATTTACAGCCTGAAATAAAGTACACCGGTGTAAACATTGTGGAAACGGAGAAAGTTGAAAACCCAAATTACCTGTTTGTTACTTTGGTTATTGATTCCGGCGCCGCTGCAGGTAACGCAAAGATCCATTTCAAAAAGGGAAATAAAATTGTAATATCAAAAGATTTCCTTTGCTGGCCCGTGAAAAAAATAGTGCCGCCAGGCCTGGTTTTTCAACGAAGGATGCCATATTGCGGATAATGCAAGATCGATTTGCTAATGGGGACAGTACCAATGACAATACCCCAAACAGTTTAGAAAAATTGAACAGGAATGATGAAAGTGGCCGCCATGGAGGCGATATCCAGGGAATCATAAATCACCTGGACTATATACAATCATTAGGCTTTACACAAATATGGAACACACCGCTGGTTGAAAACAATATGCCGCGGTATTCATATCATGGGTAGGCAGCAACCCATTTCTATAAGATAGATAGCCGGTTTGGTACCAAGGAACAATTCAGAACTTTAGTGCAGGAAGCCAGGAAAAGAAATATCGGATTAATATGGGATGTAGTACTTAATCACTGTGGCCTTGAATATTATTTTGTAAAAGATTTACCCACCAGGGATTGGTTAAACTTTCCTGATTCCCGCATACGCTCCAATCATAATAAATCTACCTTATTAAATCCTTATGTTTCTGTCCGGGACAGGAATGAATATACCGGGGTTGGTTTGATGATCATATGCCTGACCTGAATCAGAAAAATCCATTGCTTGCAAATTTCCTGATTCAAAATACGATCTGGTGGGTTGAATATGCGGGACTCTCGGGCTTTAGAGAAGACACTTATTCCGATGCTGATAAAGATTTTTTAGCCCGGTGGACTAAAACTATCATGGACGAGTATCCTCATTTTAATATCGTGGGCGAAGAGATGACCAACGTTGTTGAATTGTCTGCGTATTGGCAAAAAGGAAAAATTAATGCAGATGGTTATCAATCCTACCTCCCTTCATTAATGGATTTTTCTTTGAATGATAACCTGGTAAAATCATTATCAAGTTATAATAATTGGTTTTCCACCTGGCGGAAAACCTACCAGAGTATTGGCCAGGATTTCCATTATGCCGATCCGCAAAACCTGCTCATTTTTCCTGACAATCATGATATCGACAGGTTTTATTCCCGTCTCAACAAAGATTTTGAAAGTTGGAAACTGGGTATTGCGTTATACATGACCATGCGTGGGATACCCCAGTTTTTTTATGGCACAGAACTGCTTTTTACCAATGAAAAATCAGGAAATGATGGCTTGAGGCGCGGTGATTTTTATGGCGGCTGGGAAGGAGATTCAAAAAATTCAATGACAGGGAATGGCCTATCTGAAACAGAGAAAGAGGCCCAAAAATACTTTGCACATTTACTCAACTGGCGAAAGAATAAAACGGTGATACATACCGGTAACCTGAAACATTATGCACCTGGCAAGAATGACGTAAATGTTTATTTCCGGTTTAACGGTAAGGAAAAAATAATGGTATGCCTGAATAAAAGCAGGGAAACAGTAACACTTGATATGGAGGCTTATAAAGATATGGTGCCGAAAAACTTTAAAGCCAGGGATATCATTACTTACCGGCAGATCCCGGTAAACAATACATTGGAAATAAATAGCAGGACGGCCCTGATATTGGAGATAGAATAAAAAATTACCCACTCCCTGAGTTTCGTTTTAATTTTCTTCGCGAAGGAAAATGGTGGTATATAAATATTCATTTCCTTTACTAACTTTAAGATTGCATTTTTTTGGCTGTGGAATATTGGCTATCTGAAAAAACTTGTTAACGCAAATAAGATCTCCGCTTGTATGAAAATTAACGCTGCATTATTTTTCATTATTTCTTTATTGTGTGGGCAAATTGCTGCCGGACAAAAAAAAATGGCTGCAGCTATCGACAGCCTTTTTTCCAGCCTTGCCCAAAAACAGTTTTTTAATGGTGCTGTTGTAACAGGGCAGAATGGAAAGATACTTTTCAGCAAGGGTTATGGTTATGCTGATTTTTCAACTTCAGTCCCATTTACTTCCCGTACGGTTTGTGATGGTGGATCAAACGCCAAAACATTTACCGCAGCTGGCCTATTGTTGCTGGAATCAAAATCAAGGATAGAGCTCCACGCACCCGTTCAAGATTACATCTCTTCCTATCCTTACCAGAACACTTCAACTTGGAATTTATTTACGCATAGTACCGGAGGTTTACCGGATTATAGTTTTTATTTTGATAAGATACCGGATACAGCAGTGCTTACAACACCGAAGATCATTGATATCCTAAATCAGCATAAGCCGCCTCTTGTTTATGATCCTGGAAGTAATTTTTTTTATGACAACCCTGCCTTTGATGTGGCCGCAACTATTATAGAAAAGGTTAGTGGTCTCAGCTATCAGCAATTCCTGTCAGAACATTTTTTTGCACCACTACAGATGAATACAGCTTTTGTTCGCCCGGCAAAGATTAGTGAATGGAAGGGAGAAAGAGTAAAGGGATACCGGTACCAGGGAGATTCTCTCAAGCTATTTGACATTGCAGACCGCGAAGGTTTTTATGGTGGTAGTAATATTTGGGTGTCAGCCGGGGATCTTTATAAATGGGGTACTTCTTTTTATCATAAACCGGTTTTAACCAAGGCTATTATTAAACAAGTCATGGCACCGGTTAAAATTGGGGGCAAACTTTCAGCTATAACATTAGGCGCCTGGTATCCGGGTAAGAATGAGCATGCATTTTATTATTGGGGAAACCTGGAAGGTTTCTATTCCTGGGTGTATTGGGACCGGAAAAGAAAATTTACGATAGCCTTCGTTTCTAATACCAATACGCCGCAATGGTTGCGACCCCGGCTAACTCATGCACTGATCAGCATTATGGAAGGCAATAAGGCGCCAGAAATCAACCAACCAGACGCTGAAGTAATAAAGAAAGATCAGTGGGAAAAAATTACAGGCCATTACAAAGTACCAACATATGGCCGCGTTGAGATAGGTATAAGCGAGAATAACCTTCTATTGAAACTTCCCTCGGGTATGGAATACAGAATGTACCAGGTGGAAGACAAAACGTTTTATGTTCCCGGGCTTGAGCCCTGGTTGTCGTTTGGACAAATGGAAAACGGGAAATGCCAAAAGCTTTATTGGAGTGCAACGGTATTAGAAATGCAAGGAAAAAGGATATGATTTTTTTTGAGGATGATGAAGCTTACCATCAAAGGAATTGAATCATTTAATAAGTAAAAAGAGTAGTATGAAAACCTTATCCATTTTGTATTACAGGAAAGCAGCCTTATTTACACTTTTTATTACGGGTTCACTAATACAAGTTATCGCCCAGGGTTTTACTCCCACTGCCAGGGATACCGCAGATATAATGGCTATCCTAAAGGCACATGAAAATAACTGGAACAGGCATGATATGGATGCCTGGGCTCAAATGCTGCATGAAGATGCTGATTGGGTGCATTGGCGGAGTGGCTACTGGGGTGGCAAAGCAGCCATCAAAGCAGGGCATGAGGGAATCCATCGTTCTTATTACAAAAATACCGTGTTGAGTCCGCAACGGGTAGAGGATATGGTTTTCCTGGCCGCGGATATTGTATTGACTCATGTAAGAAGTGAATTAAGCGGGGATGAAAGAAGTCCGGGCAACACATTTCCTTATAGAAAAACATTTGTTTTTACAAAGCAGGGAGGAAAATGGGGTGTCAGGGCATTGCACAACACCCGCATATTAGATTAACAATCATTAACGGAATAGACAGGCCCGTGATATTTTGATTAACAAACTAAGATTATAATTCCTCCTGCATCAGAACCTGGTAACTTTTTAATGGGCATTGCCGCTTTGCATTTAAACATTCTACTCCCGGTAATTTAAAATTTAACTGGTACCGCAGGGCAGTTAGGTTTGTTATATGTGCCATTTGGCGGATGAGGAACTTGTTATTTTTTTTAATGTTTACGTTAATGAATGAATTATTCAGCAATTATTTTGATCAACGTTCCTTTAGATACATTATCCGTTAATTTCATTCCATTTAAAATAGCAAACTCTTCTCTTCTTTTTTCCAAAACATTTTGCTGGCGAAAAAATTCTGCCAGGGTCATACCCGAATTGGCAGTTTTTATTCTTACACGTTCTGGCTTTTTATTTAGTTTAACAGGATCGGTAAGAATGCGGAAACCTGTCATGCTGGTATTAAAGCTATTGGCGTAATTATTAAAATCATTGATTGTTGACACGCCCAGTAAATGATAATTATTCCCGTTGTATTCAATAAAATAAGACATTGTCCTGATGGTTGCAGCTTGTCCTTGTTGTTCCGGTTGCTGATCGGCAATTACATAAAGAGCAGGCAAACCATTCACCGTTGTATTCCTGGATTCCCTGGGCTGTAATTTATACTGTTCCATTACGGAATTGGCAGCTTCCTGCAATGATTTTCCGGGTACCAGCGTCATCATTAGTAATGCTTTTCCATCTTTTGGGGCAAATTGTACCCGTTGGGGTGAATTCTGGTAACTCCAGTTTGCAGGAGTGGGGAATTGAAATTTTAATACAGGATGATAAAATGTATTGTTTTCTAAATACCCGCCTTTCGGATCTTCTCCGTAAATAATTCCTTCAATTCGTCTTAAGAAACTATTCCTGTTTATTTCAGGATCTGTAAGTTTTAATTTCTTTTGCCATTCTTCCGCCAGCCTGGCTACCGTTACATTCCGGTCGCCCGGGTTGGGGTGGGTAGATAAAAATTCCGGTAATTGGGAGGATTCAGCTCCCGACGATTTTCTTTCCAGTGTATTAAAAAACATAGCCATCTGCTTTGCATCATACTTTATTTTAGTAGAATACTCCACACCCAACTTATCTGCTTCCCGCTCTGCATCACGGCTATATTTTAATAATAATAATTGTAAACCTGATGAAGCTGCTTCAGCAAAACGGGCCAGGTCCGGCGCAATAATTATTCCAGCTATGATCCCTAATTGGCCCAGGATGGCATTGCGTTGTTGTTCTACCCCGTGCCTGTGTGTAATATGACCAATTTCATGACCAAGAACTCCTGCAAAATCTGCCTCACTGTTAAAATGGGCCATGATGCCACGGGTAAAATAAACATATCCTCCGGGCACAGCGAACGCATTCAATACTTCCGAATCAAGCAGTCGAAATCCGTATTCCAATTGAGGACGATGCGAAACGACAGCCATTTCATTGCCTTTTTCTCTAATAAATCGTTGAAGAGAAGAATCACCATATAGGCCAAATTGTGCAATGATCTGAGGATCGGCTTCTTTTCCCATTGCAATTTCCTGGGCTTCGGACATTAAAACAACTTGCCGTTTACCTGTTACCGGGTTCCTGGCGCATTGGGAAACAGAAATAACAACGAGAACAATAAAACTACATTTGAGTATGATCTTTTTCATCTGTATATAATTTCAAAATGTATAGTAAAGATTAATTCAGATTACTATATATACAACCGTAATGCCACAAATTTAAGGTATGCCTTTTTTATACAAGGAATGGAAATAACCATTGTTAAATAGGCGGGAATGGGATGAAAGATCAACGAATTATTTTTTGTGGAATAAATTATGACGGGCCTGGATTCACTTCAATTTGTCGGGCTTCCATATCACTTTACAGAGCAGTTTATTTCTTTTTTGGTTTCGTTTTGGTTTTTCTGAATACATTTAATTAAGCCGGTAATGAAAACGGTTAAATAACTTCAGTTTAGATGAAAATATATAGGATATTATTTTTCGCCATTTTATTAATTGCAAACGCGGTCTTCGCTCAGAAAAAGCCCAATGTTATACTCATTCTTACAGATGACCAGGGATGGGGTGATTTGAGTCTGCATGGAAATCCCTGGCTTGAAACACCTAATTTGGACAAACTTGCCAGCAGAGGAAGCCGTTTTACTCATTGCTATGTAAGTCCATTGTGTGCACCAACCCGGGCCAGCATATTAACCGGACGCTATCATTTAAAAACAAATGTTGTTTCAGTTTCTAAAGGGCTTGAAATAATGAATACGGATGAAACAACACTGGCAGAGTTATTTAAGGCCAATGGTTATAAGACCGGGATTTTTGGAAAATGGCATAATGGTGAGCATTATCCCAACCGTCCGAATGACCAGGGCTTTGATGAATTTTTGGGTTTCACGGCCGGTCACTTATCCAATTATTTCAATACCTGGCTTAGCCACAATGCCGGATCTATAAAAACGAAGGGATATATCACAGATGTTTTAACGGATGCCGCCCTGGATTTTATAAAATCGAACCAGCAAAACCCTTTTTTCTGTTTTATACCTTATAATGCTCCGCATACGCCACACCAGGTGCCGGATAAATATTTCAATAAATATAAGGCCAAAGGATTAGACAATGAATTAGCAAGCATCTATGGAATGGTAGAAAATGTAGATGATAATGTTGGCCGCCTGGTCAATTTTCTAAATACCAATCAACTGGGGGATAATACCATTATCATTTTTATGTCTGATAACGGGCCTAATGGTATCCGGTATAACGGAGGGATGAAAGGAATTAAAGGAACAGTTCATGAAGGCGGAGTTCGGGTGCCCTTTTTTATCAGTTGGAAGGATCATATCCCTGCTGATAAAAAACTGGAGACTCCTATTGCGCATATTGATATCTATCCCACACTTTCAGCATTATGCAGTCTAAAACCAGTGCCTGGCAAACCTGTTGATGGCGTCAGTTTTGCCTCTTTAATTTTTAATACTAAGAACAACGAAGTAAACGAAAGGAATTTATTTACTCATGTAAATTTTATGGAGTTGCCTGTAACAGCAAACGCAGGCGGATTTCGTAACGATCAGTATCGGTTCGTTTTCGAAAAAAATACTTCGAAAGTGTTTGATCTGTTAAAAGACCCGGGAGAATTAAACGACATTTCAGGGCAAAACGAAATGCTCACCCGCCAGTATTTAACGGATTACAGGCAATGGTTTCAGGATAATATTAAAAATATAGCAACTGACAGGCCCGTTCAGCTATCAGAAATAGGAGCGGAGCTACCCGTTTATGAAGCCAGCTTATCATCCGGAATAAAATTCAAAGAAGGCCATGGCTGGGCACACGATTGGATTGAAAAATGGAATACCACAACGGATAGCCTGTATTGGGAAATTGATTGCATAAAGCCCGGAAAATATAAGATTGAACTGGAATATTTATGCAAAAAAGAAGATGTTGGTTCACAGGTGATGTGTAGCCTGGGTGATGAAGAAAAGATTTTTACTATACATCCATATTTTTATTCCCAGCCAATCACAAGCCCCGATCGGGTAACCAGGAAAGAAGCATATGAAATGAAAGAATGGAAGAAATTACATATTGGTTTTTTTATCGTAAAACCAGGAAGACAAGTTTTGAAATTAAAAGCATTGAAGGTGAAAAATGAAAATGTGGCTGAAGTGAAGGGGGTGAGTTTGACATTTGAAAATAAATAAATTTTGCACGTTCATATTATTATAAAAGTAATTTCATATTGGGTTCCCATTTTTATAATAGGAAGCAAGTATATTTATTTTGAAATTGCAACTGGCTTTGCCAGCAACTTTATTATTCTGGCAAATAAGTTTAATGACATTTACCTAAAAAATTAAACAATGCAAGAAGAAAAACAAAAAACAAACCTGGACGAAAATTTGGTCAATAACAGTACACCAAAAGTAACCGGTATTGGAGGAATTTTTTTTACTTCAGCAAATCCGAAGGAGTCGAGAGAATGGTATGCGAAGAACCTGGGACTGGCTATAAATGATTACGGTTCATCCTTTGAATTCAGAAATGCGAACCGGCCTGATGAGATCAATTATCTGCAATGGAGCCCATTTGAAAGCGGAACTTCCTATTTCGCTCCTTCCAAAAAGGAGTTTATGATAAATTACCGGGTTCAAAATATAGAAGGCCTGGTAAAAAACCTCAAAGAAAATGCGGTTACTGTAGTGGACGAAATTGAATCATTTGAATACGGAAAGTTTGTACACATCATGGACCCGGAAGGAAACAAAATTGAACTCTGGGAACCGGTGGACATCGTATTTACAAATATGGGTGGAGAAACAACAAAATAATGGTGAAACCTGGCGGGTCACCAATTATCCATCGTATCCCTATATCCTCTGCCAATAGGAATGGATATGCCATTCACTTCTACCATATCCGCGGTGTAGGATTCTATTTTGTTAACTGAAACAATAAAAGAGCGGTGAATTCGCCTGAAAAGATGAACCGGCAAAAGAGCTTCTATCTCATGGGTGCTCATCTTGGAAAGAAATTCTTTCTTTGTAGTTACAATTTTTATATACTCCCGCTGGCTTTCGATAAACAGGATTTCCGAAAATAATATTTTCACTTTTTTCTTCTGCACATTCAGAAACAAATAATCCTTTATCGCAAGTATTTCATCGGGCCGTTGTTTTTCTTCCTGCTCCGTTTTTACTTTGGTGACGGCTATTAAAAAACGTTCGAACTCAAAAGGTTTAAGCAGGTAATCAGTAACATTGAGATTAAAACCTTCTACGGCATATTGATGATAGGCCGTGGTTATGATCACTGCAGGCGGATGAGAGAGTGTTTTCAAAAAAGCCATTCCCTTTAATTTAGGTAAATGAATATCTAAAAAAATAAGGTGCGGCATATGGTGCCGGAGATAGTCTGTAGCCAGGATGGCATCTTTAAATGTTCCTTTTAATTCCAGGTAAGGCACCTGAGAAATGTAGTCTGTCAGCACTTTTACTGCCAGTGGCTCATCTTCGATGATAATGCAATTAATTGGTGACATGGCTGCCCAGGTTAATTTGTAATATAGCGGTAAATACAGCATCTCCCTGCTGAACAGTTAACTGGTAATCTTTAAATAATAATTCCAATTGCCTGCGGAGATTAGAAAGCCCGATATTTTCTTTAATGGTGCGATCTTCAACAGTCAAATCCGTTGAATTCTTTACCACTAGTTTTAGTTGCCGCTGGTTTACAGAAAGAAAAATATCAACAAATGGCTGATTTCTCGTTTCTGAAACTCCGTGTTTAAAAGCATTTTCTACCAGTGGAATCAACAATAGGGGGGGAATAGCTTGCTTCATATTCTCAATATCGGTTTTAAAATTAACTTGTAAGCTGTCATCATATCGCAATGTTTCCAGGGCAATATAATCTCCGATGATCTTCAGTTCCTGTTCAATGGCAATATATTCTCCTCCGGTTTCATACAGCATATAGCGCAATATTTTTGACAGGCGTAAAATAGATTCCGGGGCCAGGTCACTTTTATCTCTGGACAGGGAATAAATATTATTCAATGTATTAAATAAAAAATGCGGGTTGGTTTGTGATTTAAGGTAATTCAGCTCGGCCTGTTGTTTTTCTATGCGCAGGAGTTGTGCTGCTTGCTTCAATTTGATATAATTATAAATATGCCGGATAATTCCAAAAAAGAATATGGCGCCCACACTTAATGGAAAATGAAACTCAACCGCTTTTTCAACCGATTCGAAGCTTTTTAAAGGAGTATAAATATGCAGGCCTATGCCAATGGCTCTCCATGCATATAAGCCAAAGGAATACAACATCAGATGAGCGAATGAAAGCAGGAGAAACTTAAAGACCTTTTTCAGGGTAGCCTGCTTCAGCGTATACTCAAATAAAAAGATATTGAGTAGGGTAATATAAAAAATATGCCAGGTGAAATTAATACTCCTGATAAAAAATTCCTCAGGATGATTTATCAAAACGCTGAATACATGCAATAATAAATAGGCAAGCCCTGTCCAGGCATAAAATTGTAACTGCTTTTTTGTGATGGATAATTTCATTCATCTATTTAAAGATAAATGTCGGCAAATCTTTTCGTTCTCATTTCCTTGTCTTCATACCGAAGGTTATAGTATATATAATGCATAGTAAGGTCAATCAAAAAACCAGGACGCTAAAGTCCTTTTATTAATACCCCCTTTTTATTTAAACATTATAGAGTCCTGGTTGGGTTCATGCTGTTATTTGTTTACTATAACCAGTTGTTTATTGACTGATGCTTTCAGGGATATTATTTATTAGATATTCTTGCTGAAAACATTCAGATTATGAAAAAAATATTACAAACTGTAGTTGCCCTCTTAATTGGGATTGTTCAATTGCTTGCGCAAAAGGAAAATTCATATCGCCATTGGGGAACCTGGTTTATTAAATCGCCTAATGATTACCGGTTGCCTGCACCTGCTTCATACAAAAAGGAATTAAATGCGGTGATATTACGGCAACAAAACCTGGATTCTGCCGGTATGCAGCAGATCCTGTATTGGAATGCCGGTGCACCTGGTTACCGGTGGGTGGATATGATGTCGAACCTTTGGCAAACAGATATGTCAGGCCGGGGTGCACTGGCTAACATGTTGCTCAGTGTATGTATTTATGATGCAACGCTTGCAGCATGGGAAACAAAGTATGCTTTTAATCGTCCCAGGCCATTTATTGCTGATACAAGAATAAAGGCTTTGATGCTGAAACCAGAAAGTCCTTCATATCCTTGTGAATATTCAGTTACAGCCGGAGTTGCTGTTACTGTTATTTCTCACTTTTATCCTGCACTGGCTGATTCGGTAACCAGGATGGCCATTCAGCTGATGGATTCCCGGATTGCAGCGGGTGCTGCTTTCCCGGAAGACACAAGGGTTGGATTTGAATTAGGAAAAAAAATAGCCAGGGATGAAATAAACTACACAAAAGATTTCGTGCCCAATAAAACCTGGGATGGAAAGATGCCTCAACAACCAGGGATGTGGAAAGGCAAACCCATGTTGCCTCTTGCAGGCTTAAGTAAAACTGTAGTATTAGATAGTAGCAGCCAGTTTCGTCCGGGCCCTCCTCCGGATTTTGCGAAGGACATGGAAGAAATTAAAAAGTTTAAACCCAATTTCCGGTCAACTGCCAATGCGTTTTATTGGGCCAGCCAGGACTTTTGGTCTGAGACATTGAACAAAAAAATCTTTGAATATAATATTCACCTGGATGCGCCCCGTGCAGCTCGTTTATATGCCATCACCGCCATTGGGTATCATGATGGCTTTGTGTCCTGCTGGGATGCCAAATATACTTACTGGGGAACCCGACCTGATCAGTATGATACTTCCTTTCATCCAGTTTTGTTTTTTTCTCCGCCTTTCCCTGGCTATCCCTCAGGTCATGCCCTCATAGGAAGTGTGATGGCCGGTTTGTTCTCTTCTTTTTTCCCTGCTGAAAGTTTATATTTTCAAAAGATGGCGAAGGAAGGTGCAGAATCCCGTTTCCAGGGTGGTATTCATTTTAGAACAGATAATGAAGTTGCATTGAAAATGGGAGCCCGGGTTGCCGACGCTATAATTAAAAAAGCGTGTACAAAAGGGGCCGACAAAATATCCAGTTTGTTATCTAAAAACGACAGTTACTTACAATATCCAATAAAATAGTTCCTCTTAGACTGGACATCGAAATTCGTATTCACGGCTGTTCTTTTGAATATTTAGCTACGGGATTTTGTACAGGAATAAATTATATTTGCTACATTCAGTTTTTGTTTCTGAAATTCTTTGGAAGTCAATACATCTATTTAATCTTTCCTATTTTTTTTCTATTCTTTTAGAGTAGGGTTTATTTTATTATAAGATAACATAACAGGATGGACGACATTATTCATTTGCAGTTACGAATAGCTGAAAGCGAAAAGAGGGAAAACGAATTAAGGTTAAGAGTTGAAGAATTAACTGATTTCGTTGAGAACGCATCACTGCCTCTTCACTGGGTAGATGGGAGTGGAATTATTTTATGGGCCAATCGGGTAGAACTTGAATCTTTGGGTTATACCAGAGAAGAATATATTGGTCACCCCATCAGTCATTTTCACGTAGATGAGCCTGTTATCAATGATATTCTAACACGTCTTACCAATAACGAAACACTTCAAAATTACCGGGCCCGCTTAAAATGTAAGGATGGTACCATAAGGCATGTGCTGATCAATTCAAATGTATTGATGAAGGACGGTAAATTTATTCATACCCGATGTTTTACCCGCGATATAACTGCCTTGGTGGAGGAGGAAGAAAGGAAACTTATTTTATTGAAAGAACTGGAGATAAAAAACCAGCTGATACAGTCACAAGCTGAAGAATTAGAAAAAAGGATACAGGAAGGCATCAAAGAGTTTAAATTAAAAAATAAACAACTTAACGAGGCCCAGGAGTTAGCTAAAATGGGGTCTTGGGAATGGGATGTCTGCACCAATAAAGTTTTCTGGACATCCGGTTTGTTTAATGTTTATGAACTTCCTCAATCAGAAGAAGGGTTGACCTATGAAAAATTTATAGAAATGGTGCATCCTGAAGACAAGGCCGTTGTAGAAAATACGTTGAAGCAATCCTTTGCCGATAAAAAATTTTATGATTATTATCACCGGATAGTCACTCCCTCTGGCGCCATTAAAATATTACAGGCCAAAGGCGAAATTATTGTTAACGAAAACGGAGAAATCGTAAAGATGATCGGTACGGGCCAGGATATCAGTGAGCAAAAAAAGGTGGAGCAGGAACTGCTGATAAAAACAAGTGAATTACAAAAAATAAATGCGGAACTCCAGAAGTTTGCCTATATCGCTTCTCACGATTTGCAGGAACCGTTGCGAAAAATAAAAACATTTGTCGGACGGTTAGCCAGTGAAGATGAATTGATGGTTGCCAATGAAAAAAGCAAGATTTACCTGGACAAAGTGGCTGATGCCGCCTCAAGAATGCAACGATTGATGGATGATATACTAAACTTTTCAAGCTTGTCGTCTTCCATTATCACTTACCAGCAAACGGATCTGAAAAATACGGTGAGGGAAATGCTTTCTGATATGGAGGTGATTATTGATACCACACAGGCTAATATTAAGGAGAACTCACTGCCTGTTATAGAGGCGAACGCAACACAAATGGGTCAACTATTTCAAAACCTGGTAGGGAATGCGATCAAGTTTAAAAAGCCAGGCACACAACCTCAAATTCAAATAGAGGCTGAAATTGTTTTCGGAAGTTCATTGCCATCATCCACTCCCCTGAAAGAGCATTACCGGTTTGCAGGTTGGGATGATAATCAGTACTGGGCGAATGAAAAATTTTGCAGGATATTGATTCGTGATTTTGGTATCGGCTTTAGTCCCGAGTTCAATGAGCGAATATTTAATGCGTTTGAACGTTTGCATAATTCAAAACATTATGAGGGTACGGGTATTGGGCTTGCCATCTGTAAGAAAATAGTAGATTATCACCATGGAATCATCACTGCAGAAAGTAACCCTGAGCAGGGCACTTTGTTTTCCTTTACACTACCGGTTTCACAAAAGAATTTTGGCGGAACCACTGCGAATTTATAATTTAACCCCGGAAGGACTGCATAATAAGGATCCACATAATTCTTCAATACCTGATTATATGGTAACGGCAATGAATGTGCGTTTAATAGTGGTATTCAGCAATTTATTAAGAGATCTTAGTAAAATAGGTGGTGATAATTATTATATCCATCCATTGAAGGAGCTTTTGTCACACAATAATATATTAGAAATATTAATTGCGGACGATGATGATGATGACAAAGAATTGTTCCAGGAAGCTCTTTATGAAATTTCACCCCATATTAAATTAACTGCTGTTTCAAACGGAATGGAGTTGATGGAAAAGCTCAGCCAACCTTCTCTTCCGGATCTTTTATTCCTGGATTTGAATATGCCCGGCAAGAATGGCTTTGAATGCCTTACTGAGCTAAACAATATTCTGACGGTTAAAAAATTGCCCGTTTTAATTTATTCCACTTCCGCTAACCCCGAACAGATTGAAAGAACTTATCGGAATGGGGCAACCTATTACATACAAAAACCCAGTAGTTACCAGGCTATAATTCATATGCTATATAAATTAGTTTCATTTTCTTCTCATCAATTTTTCTCACAACCCTCAAGAAAAGAATTTATACTAAATCCATAGGTTGCCAGTAATGCATTAAACCTTAAAATTTTGAAATCAAAATTTAGTTGACATTTAAAAATGCAGGTGAAACTAATGACAGCCCGGCAATTTGCAGATGAATTGATTTTATTTCAAAGAAATTCTGAATTGGAAAAGGTGCAACGTTCTTTTGTCTACGACGGAGTTGAAAGTAAATTTTTAGGTATACCAATGGCTGACCTTTTTGTACTTATAATGCACAGGTTCACCCTCCGGTATGCCATTGAAAAGTTGGATAAAAATCAAAGGGATCATTATTTGAATTTAAAGAATGAGAAATAATATTTTGGTAGAGCAAAATAGGTTAAGTCTGATTAATTTTTATCTTAGATTTCTTTTAAAATACTTATTTCCAAGCCTGAATTTTGTTCCCTTAAATATGACATATGAGTAATTTAAAAATAAACCTTGAGAATGCCATTGGAAAAACACCCATGGTGGAATTAAGAAATATTTTACCGTCAGGTAGTGCCAGTATCCTGGCAAAATTGGAAAGCGCAAATCCTACCGGCAGCATGAAGGATAGAATGGCGAAAGCAGTAATTGAAGGCGCCAAAAAAAAAGGATTTATAAAAAAAGGTGATACCATTGTAGAATACACAGCCGGAACAACCGGCATCTCCCTGGCATTTGTTTGTGCATCGCTGGGGTATAAGTTCCATGCCGTTTTTTCTGATGCTTTCAGTAAGGAAAAAAGAATTACGATGAAAGCATTTGGCGCTACTGTGACGGATATCGTAAGTGATAATAAAAAAATAACAGAACATCTTATCAGGGAAATGATTCAAGTGTCAAAAGGTTTAAGTGAACAGGAAAACCATTGGTGGGCAGATCAATTAAACAATCATGATGCGGAAAAAGGTTATTATCCGCTGGGCGAAGAAATCTGGAAAGAGTCGGGTGAACAGGTAGATGCTTTTGTTCACACTGTTAGCACCGCTCACTCCATTCATGGGGTAACAAAGTCTCTTTTAAAATATAACCCTGCATTAAAAACCTATGCAGTAGAACCTGATGAATCAGCAGTTTTATCGGGGCGTCCTTCAGGGTCTCATAAAATTGAAGGCATTGGTATTGGATTTATTCCCCCTTTATGGCAACCGGAAATTGTGACAGAGATTTTGACTGTTTCTACCGCAGACGCTATGAAGATGGCCCGTAGGCTAGCCAGGGAAGAAGGCATTTTTGCGGGTACGTCGACCGGGGCAAATATTGTAGCCGCCTTAAGAATAGCAGAAAAATTGGGATCCGGAAAAACCGTCGCTACCATTATTGTTGATTCTGGTCTGAGATATATTAGTACGCCATTATACCAGGATTTATAGCCACATCCGGCGGCATATAATTTTTTTTATAACCGTGATATTGAATGGTCAAATTGAAGTCGTGAATCACTATAATACCTTTAATTTTGTGTGTAGTTTAGCAGAAAATTTCTTTGGATCAGGTTGAGATATAAAGTAAGTTTTACCAATTTCAGGCAAACACCCATTCAAAAAAATTACCATGATCGAAATCCCTGCCATATCTGTCAAAAAGGAATCAGAACGAATTGATACTTTAAAAAGATATGAAATACTGGATACTCCACCGGACGGTTCCTTTGACCACATAACGAAACTGGCTTCCCGTTTTTTAAAAGTTCCTATAGCTATTGTAAGCCTGGTGGATACGGACCGGATCTGGTTTAAATCCCACTATGGCCTGGATATTCATCAAATAGACCGCGAAGAAGGTTTGTGTTCTTCGGCTATTTTATCCGATGATCTTTATTTGGTGGAAAATGCGATTACGGACCCCCGGACTCTTTCCAATTCATTGGTGGCAGGTGAGTTTGGTTTACGATTTTATGCCGCTGTTCCTATTAAAGTTCGGGGTGCGTTTAACCTGGGTACTTTATGTGTCATCGATAAGAAACCAAGGACGATCAGTAAAGCTGAGAAAGAAATATTGACAGACCTAGCTGAGATCATCGTTGACCAGTTAGAGCTTCGCCTGGAAGCAAGAAAGGCCAGCGAAAGCCAGAATCAAATGTTGGGTATGGTAGCTCATGAGCTGAAAAACCCGCTAACTACCATTCCACTCTACGTGGGATTATTAAAAGAGAAATTGCAGGGTAAAGAAGAACTGGAGCAGATGTGTTGCCAGATTGAAAAAGCCAGTAAAAGAATGCAGTCACTTATCCATGAAGTACTGGAGACGGCACGCCTGCAGGCCAATGAAATTCACCTGAAGAAAAAATACTTTGATCTGGGTGTGATCGTAGCCAGGATAACAGCTATAAATCTGATATTGGCCAATGCTAAACAGCAAAAAATTTACCTGGATATCGCGGATAATATAATGCTGTTTGCAGATGAAACTAAAATGGCTGAAATTTTTGATAATCTTATCAGTAATGCTATTAAATATTCTCCGCCTGGTTCAGAAATTTTGGTCAACCTGAAGATGGTGAATGAAAAGGCGGTTTTTGAAGTGACCGACCAGGGACCGGGATTTACTGAGGCAGATAGGAAAAGATTATTTATGCCTTTTTCCCGGTTGAGTGCCCGGCCCACAGGCGGAGAGAATTCAACGGGTATCGGGCTTTCTATTGTCAAAATATTGGTAGAGGCTCATGGTGGCCATGTAACCGCAGAAAACAATATTGGAAAACCGGGAGCTCATTTTGTTGTAGAAATACCAGCCAGCCCGGAAGGTTGAAATTCTTACTCAACCTTTTCTGAAATAAAAGATATGCAGGAGTAGTTTTTTTGGATAAGATAAATTTTTTCAGACTCCGTCATTTTATAATAGCAGAAAATTCTCCATCTTTTATAATGGCTATTTCATTAAACCAGTCTATAGTACTTCCGCTAAAACTTCCTTTTACACGTTTTGTAGCCTGGTCATAGCCAGTAATAATAAACCGCACAACAGCACCAGATGAACGGGGAATTAGGCCTCCTCCGGCACAATTTACACATGCATCACTAAAGGTTTTAAAAACAATACCAGTGGGAGGATCGTTTGTGCTGTAATCGCCTTTAGATATAGTGCCTGCAGGCAATCCGATATTGATCATCAATGTTGAATCGCCGGGCAATTGCCCTGGCCGGGTTGACAGCACCAGGACATGGAGGGTACCCAGTTTGAAAATATAATTGTTTTCAAAAATACCCTGGTAGGTGATACCTCTTTTTGTGTCGGTAAATTTCCAGTTGTTTTCTTGTTGGGCAGGTGGAAGGTTGCCCTGGCCGGGGGATGTACTGTCAATTACATTTACAGTTATATTGCAAATGCTGGTATCAAATCTCACCGAAAAATTTACAAGCTGCGTACGGACAGGTGTTCCGTTTGGTTTCAGTTTGATGGAATGAATTCCAACCGAATTAAAAGTACCCGAATCTGTAAATTGAAATCCGTTTTGAATATCTGTATCTATTGTATATCGGCCTTTTGCGGTAACATTTACTTTTATTTCGATAAAGTTCGTAGTTTGACTGGCAGACCTTCCTGTATAAAAATTACCCTGTACAGAAGGGATAAGACAGGCGCCATTCTCATCCTTTAAAGTTCCTTTTGCTAACTGGTTTTCAAAACTGAATTCCTTGCGGCATCCAAAAAGAATGATGAAAATAATAAATATGAAAAAACCATTTGATTTCAATGAAGCCTTCATAAAACCTTTTTCCTGATGTATTATTCAATGGGGACTTTAAAGATAAATCAATTCGGGGCCCTGTGAAATGTAAATGTGGGTCATCCCTTCTTTAAGTTCAGGACTTCCCTTTTTTAAGCCTTTACCCAATGGATTTTAATTGGGATCAACGGAATCCACCAAAATCAACTTAACTTAGAAACAAATATTAGTGCCGGGTGAGGAAATATTCAGGTAATACTTTCCTGCTAATTTGTGATCCTGTTTTTCTTCATTCCTTATATCCATCAACCAAAACGCATGATTATGAAAATTAAAACATGGACAGCCGTTTTTGTGATTTTTCTTTTTGCGCTGCAAGTAGTTGGTCAACCAAAAAACATAAGCGAAAAAGAATTTTTTCTTGAAGAGAAGCCCATTGAGATGAATTTATCAACCGATATCAAGGGTTTACTTTCGGAGAAATCCACCCTCAATTATGTAAATGCTGAGATTTCGTGCAAAATGCCGGATAATACAGTTATGGAAGGGCAGGTGAAGATAAAACCCAGGGGCAAATTCAGAAAAGACAATTGCCGTTCCGCTCCCCTTACTATTAATTTTAAGAATGAAACCTCTAAGGCATTTTCAAAACTGGGAACATTGAAAATGGTAGTAGGGTGCACCATGAAAACGGATGATGATGAAGACCTGTTGCAGGAATACCTTGTCTATAAAATGTACAATATTTTGACAGATAAGAGTTTTCGTGTACGTCTGCTGCGGGTTAATTTTAATGATACAAAGGGGAAAATAAAAAGCTTTTCTCAATATGCTTTTCTTATAGAGGATATTGATGACATGGCAAAGAGAACCCAGTGCAAGAAAAAAGAAAAAGTCATTTACTCTCACGATAATATCAACCGGGAGCAGGGCACTTTTGTATATTTATTTCAATATATGATTGGCAATACTGATTGGTCTATTCCATTTTATCACAATATTAAAATGATGGTGGATAAAAAGGATACCCTTTCCAAACCGTACCCGGTGGCGTATGATTTTGACATTACAGGGTTTGTTAATCCTTCTTACGGTGGACCACCTCCTGGTCTGGGAATTGAAAGTGTAACGCAGCGATTATACAGAGGCTATAAACGATCAGTTGAAGAAATTGAAGCAGCCGCACAAGTCTTTCTTGCCAAAAAGGACTCCATTAAGACACTAATAAACAATTTTGAACCTTTAAGTGCCAGGAGCAAAAAGGAAATGAATAATTTTTTGGAACCGTTTTTCGATGAGATCAGTAGTAAAAAAAATCTCAAGAGAACTTTTGTTGACAATGCCTTAGTGCAATGATATTCCGGCTCCATTTTAACACATGAAGAATATGAAAATTACCACGGAACTTTTGAGGGAAACAGCGTTATACATAAAGGAATATTATAGTAAGCATTTTAATGACAAGTTCTATTTTCATAATTATATCCGGACCATGAATATTGTCAGAAACTCGGATGCCCTGGCGGTTAACATGAATCTGGGAAAGCAGGAATTGAAAATGGCTCACCTGGCAGCCTGGTTCCTTGAGCTCGGCATTCACCGGGATTATAATGATTACCAGGTGATTTCTATTGAGCTGGCAAGAGATTATTTTAAAACAAAAGAGTTGGAGCCAGGTATTATTGAAAAAATAGAAGAGAGCATTCTTTCCACCCGTATTCCTCAACAGCCGGTTTCTCTTATTTCTCAACTTGTTTGCGATGCCAGCACCTATCATTTGGCTGAAAAAGACGCCGTACAAAATTTGGATGCCCTGCGGGTAGAAAATTCAATAATAGGTGGAAAGGATTTTACGGATGAAGACTGGCTGAATGAAAATATCCGTGTGCTCAGCAATCATTTTTACTTCACCGCCTGTGGCAGGGAAATATTTCAAAAAAGAAAAGATAAAACCCTGGCAGGTTTCCAGGCAAAAAGAGAACTGACGCATTCTATTCACAAGGAAATTGGCGATAATGAAATACCTGCACCATCTGGCAAGAAAGTATTAGCCGAAGAAGATATAAAGCTGGAGCGGGGAGTAGAGTCTTTTTTCAGAATTACTGAGCGCCGGCACATGGAACTGGCAACCAATGCACATGATAAAGCGAGCCTGCTTATTAGTGTAAATGCAATTGTGATGTCCATTGTTCTATCTGTATTAATAACAAAACTGGAGGATAATACCTATTTGCTTCTTCCCACTCTTTCTCTGGTTATTACGAGTGGAGTTACTATTGTTGTATCAATAATATCAACCAAACCCAGGATAATAAATAGCCAGTCAAATGACCAGGCAAGTTTAAAGGAAATAAATCTTTTATTTTTTGGAGATTTTGCAAACCTGTCCCTGGCGGAATACAAAAAAAAGATGAAGGACACTTATAAAAGCAGGACAGAACTTTATGACAGCTTATCGCGGGATATTTATTACCAGGGGCTCGTACTGAAATGGAAATTTAAATATATCGGAATAGCTTATAATGTTTTTATGTACGGATTCATTATCACGATACTGGCCTTCATTGTTGCCTACACCATTCATACCAGCTGATCCGTTCCGTTGGTGAGATAAACAGTTCCTATTTCACATTCACCCGGGTGCCTTTACAAATATTCATTTATCTTCATCAGAATTAAAATAAACACAGGTAATATGAAAGCATTAAGGTCATTAATAATTTTTTCCCTTTTCCTGGCAGGTTTAAGCTTCACTGCTGCTGCCCAACAAAAACAATTCAAAGCTCTATTGGTAACTACTACAAAGGGATGGCATCATGAATCACTACATTCCGGTGTGGTGGCGCTAAAAGAAATGGGTGTCAAAAATTTCTTTGATGTAGTATTATTTGAAAATCCGAATGGGTTTACTGATAAATACATGGAGCAATTCCAGGTAGTGATTTTTTTAAACACAACCGGGGATATTTTTGATTCAGCTCAGCAAAAAGTAATGGAGCGTTTTATTCAATCAGGCAAAGGCTTTGCAGGTGTACACAGTGCATCTGATACAGAGTACGATTGGGAGTGGTACACCAAACTGGTAGGAAGAATGTTTCATATACATCCCGCTATTCAAACAGCCCGTTTAAATATTATAGATGCCAGTTTTCCCGGGTTGCAGGGTTTTGCCAATAATAAATTGTGGACAGATGAGTGGTATGAATTTGGTCCTGAAAAGATTTCAGGACTAAATACGATACTGGCAGTAGATGAATCTTCTTATGATCCTAAAGTGCAATGGGGCGAAAAAAAAACAGTAGGTATGGGAAAAATGCACCCGGTGGCCTGGTACCATAATTATGACGGGGGACGTTCCTTCTACACAGCTCTCGGGCATATCCCGTCGATATTTAGCGATCCTGTTTTTTTAAATCATTTGTATGCTGGTATTTACTGGGCTGCTACGGGTAAGAAATAATCAATTGCTAATTCCCAGATCATAAAGAATTTTTTAAGCTATCGTAAATAAGAATACCGCCCATCCAACCCATAAGAGCCACCACTATCCATCCGGCTGCCTGCATCCATACCGGATGTTTGTAACCGGGAAATAGATTCTTCTTTGTTACGGATATCAGCATAATGGCTAAGGAAACGGGAAGTATCAATCCATTTAATGCACCGGCAGTAACCAGTATATAAACGGGTGCCTGGTTCAATGCAATGAATACGATGGAAGAAATTATAATAAAAGTTGTAACAAGCCACCGTTGATTTTTTTCAAAGGATCGGTGGAAGGTTTTTAAGAATGAAACAGAAGTATAAGATGCTCCAATGACTGAAGTGATAGCCGCCGCCCACATGACTACGCCAAAGAATTTATAACCTGCAGTACCGGCTGCTTCCTGGAAAACGGATGCAGCCGGATTTTTTTCATTTAAAAGGGTGCCGTTCCACGCTACGCCTAAAGCAGCCAGGAATAATATGTATCGCATGATGGTGGTAATAATGAGTCCTGTAACGGCACTTTGATTTACCTGCCTGGTTGATGATTTACCTTTTATGTTTGCATCGAGCAAACGATGAGCACCGGCGAAACTTATATATCCTCCAACGGTTCCCCCAACGATAGCTACGATTATTTTTATATCTATTTTCTCCGGCCAAAAACTGTGATAGATAGCTTGTGCATAGGGAGGGTGGGAGGAGATCATTACATAAACCGTTAAACCGATCATAGCAAGGCCCAATATTTTTACAAGCATATCAATGGCTTTCCCGGCATCTTTTGTCCAGAAAATAAACAAGGCTAGTAAAGCACTTATTACCATTCCCCATTTGGGATCAATCCCTGTCATTATTTCAAATCCAAGACCGCAACCGGCTAAGTTGCCGACATTGAAGGCAAGGCCCCCGAAAGCTACCAGGAAGGCTAATACATAACCCAATCCGGGAAATAATTTATTAGCAAGATCCTGTGCCCGCAGTTCACTTATAGTTATAACTCTCCAGATGTTTAACTGAGCCCCAATATCAAGGAGGATAGAAACCAGTATTACAAAACCAAAACTGGTAAGTAATTCCTTTGTAAATAAACTGGTGTTATTTAAAAATCCGGGGCCGATGGCTGATGTGGCCATCAGGAAAGCAGCTCCTGCAACCGGGCCTCTCCAGCGCTTCATGCTAAAGAAATTTTGAAGGTAGTGCCTTAACTGGGATATGCTTCTCATTACCTATTCATTCTTTTGAAGAAGCTCCTGAATTGCTTTGGCAAAGACAACCGCTTTTTTACCGTCGCCATGAATACAAATAGTTTCTGCTACCACTGGAATCGATAGACCTGATATAGTGGTAACCCTGCCTTTCTCTGCCATTTGCCTGACCTGTATTAGCACTTCATCAACGGAATCAATTAATGCTCCGGGTTGTGACCTTGGTGTCAGGGAACCGTCATCCTGGTAACTGCGATCCGCAAATACTTCATTGGCGGTGTGCAATCCCAACCGCTGGGCTTCGGTGATTGAATGACTACTGCTTAATCCAAATAATATAAGTTGCGGGTCAAAATCTTTAACGGCCCTTGCAATGACTTTTGCCAGATTTTTATTTTTGGCAGATTGGTTATATAATGCGCCATGTGGTTTCACGTGGCTAAATCTTATTTTAAATAAATCAGCTACTTCGTTTAAGACGATCATTTGTTGCTGTACCAACTCAAAAACTTCGGCATCGGATAAATCCATTTCCATTCTGCCAAAATTTTCTCTATCCAGGTAGGAAATATGTGCCCCAACTGAAACTTTATGTTTTACAGCCAGATCAACGCATGAATACATGGTGTTTACATCGCCTGCATGATAACCACAGGCAATATTGGCAGAAGTGATAAAAGGCATTATTAAAGCCTCATTATTTAAACCTTCTCCCAGATCGCAGTTAAGGTCAAATCCATTTAAGCGGCCTTTGAATGGTGGAAGATTTTGCATGTTTATACGTTGCTGGTTATTATTTCTAAATCATATTTTAATAAAAGTATCCAACCTGAAAGCGCAGGCATTTTGTAATTGTAATAAATGCTGCTCTTGTTTTAAAAAAAGTTCTTCTGCTGTTTGCAGATCGGTTATCCGGAAATGGATAGTATTACCGGGTTTCATTTGGGCCAGTGCGTGATGGTGTGCTGAGATCACATGTCCTATTTTAGGATAGCCGCCCGTGGTTTGATGATCGGCCATCAACACGATCAATTGTCCGTCGGGTAATATTTGAATAGTACCAAAATTGACGCCGGAAGAAACCACTTCCTCGCTATTGGTCACTGATAACGGATCTCCGGACAACTGGTATCCCATCCGGTCAGATTGAATTGTAATAACAAATAATTGATCGTTGATTTTTTCCTTCGACTCTTCTGTAAGCCAGGCCCATTCATTTCCCGGCAACACAAAAATTTCTCCCGGGTTTTCTCCCGTCCAGGTATTACCCGCTTTCCAGGGCAATACGATGAATTCCTGTTTATTGATAAATGGGCAAAAATCCTTTGATAGTCTGAAACCTATTTCATCATCTTTTTGCAAAGCCCTTCCCTGGTGCCCGCCGGCTGCTGCCTTTATATTGGTACTATAACTATTCAACCATTTTGAAAGATTTAAGCCGCCATGAACAGCCAGGTATACCCGGGCCCCGGCAACAGATTCATGAAACTGCAAGATGCTGTATTTGCTTACTAATATCGGGTGCAGCAAGGGGACTTCATCGCCATTGATGCTGGCCGAGAAATCTGCGCCGCAAAGTGAGATAAGAGTAGGTTGCTCAAAGAAAAAAGAAGAAGCAGGAAAATGAATTTCAATAACAGCTTCGTTTCGGTCATTACCCACCAGAATATTGGCCACCTGCGCAGATAATTTATCCATTGCGCCTCCGGGATTGATACCCTGGTGCTGCCATCCTGTACGGCCCATATCCTGAACGGTATCAAGAACACCGCCCTTAATGATACGTAAATTCATATTTTTTACCCCCGGTCGCCTTCTGCAGAAAGCGAGGAATTTTGTATTTCATAAAAATCAGGTTTTGATATTGGATAAAATTGAACACTGTCTCCTGCTTTGAATAAGGATGGTTCATGAGCATTCGCTTCAAAGAGTTTTAAGGGTGTTCGGCCGATAATCTGCCATCCTCCCGGTGTTGCCATAGGGTAGATGCCCGTTTGCCTGCCAGCAATTCCTACACTGCCGGAAGCAACATGTTGTGGATGGCTTTTTCTTGGCATGGCAATACTATCACTTACCACCCCCATATAAGAAAAGCCGGGTAAAAAACCCAGCATATATACTCTGTAAATTTTTGAATAATGCAGGGACACTACCTCTTCCCGGCTTATGTTTTTTGAGGAGGCTGTTTGATCCAGGTCTTTTGAAAATCCTTCTTCATAGCATACCGGAATTTTCATGAGTCTCTCTTCATTGTTTTCCTCGTCTAAAGGTTGTTGTAATAATTGATCTACCTGTTCTTTAAGGTAATCAAAAGCGAGTGTGTTTGCCGGGGCCAATTTTTTAATTTTCAGCAAGTCAAAAAAAATAGTCAGCGAACTATAAGCTGGTATTATCTCGGAAACAGCAGCCAGGTTGTTTTTTAATTGTTTGGCCCTTTTTATCACTTCCCGGTTAATGCTCTCCTCAATTATATTTCCATAATCTATTGTCATGGCAGCATCCCCAAGCGGAAAAATATGATAGGATTGAATGTTGAGCTTCATCAGTAGTAACTTATATGGTAAAAACTAAATTTTGTACGGCTCTTCCGGTTATTATCCTGGGGTTTGATGATAGAACAGCTGACACATACAAGACTTATTCATTTTTGGTTTAAAAATGTTTTCATTTCATTTTTTGAAATCAATTCTTAATTTTTTTATTTTCCCCCCAGCCACAATAATCCATCAATAATAAATCGATTCTGTATTTCATTTTCAAATTGAAAAGATAATTCCTTGTTGGTTCCGTTTTCATAATCAATATCATTATGTCCCATGTTTAGGTAAAGCATTTTATATTTCTTATTGGTCCAGGCAACAGGGTAATATCCGCTATGCCAGATCTCATGAGGTTTCGGGCCGGTTCCCAGCGGAAAACTTAGCGGGTCTATGGACAGCAGGATATTAATATCCTTATTTGTTGTGAGGTCCTTTTCCCACCGATACCATTCATTCGGTGAGGACTGAAAAGTGGAAGGCAAATTTTTCAAAGCGGGGTGTTTACTATTTTCAACTCGCAGGATGGCCGGCGTGGGCCGCCAGGTATTGCTTTTATACTGCCCGGCGGCAATAAAGGTATTATGATACCAGTCCCAATCCTGGTTATAGGCTGAAGGCGTTAACGCAAACCCCGCAAAATGGAAACCCATCCAGCCTCCGCCATTTTGCATATACTTCTGAAATGCCACCCTGTGTGCAGGTATTTCAGGTCTTGTATCCAGGAAAAGAATTACCTGGTATTGACTAAGGAACTGCTCATCCATCTTATTCCAGTTGCTGGTAGTATCATACAGAAAATTATATTTTTTTGCGATCGTTGGAAACCACCTGTTGGCTTCATTTACAAAACTAATATGGGCCTGGTCATTTTTAGCGGTGTAAAAAGCAATCACTTTAAAGGATGGGCTGGCCTCTAGCGCAGGTAAATTAATTACACAGCAAATTGAGATCAATTGAACAACCGACACGAATAGTATTCTGATAGACCCGAACATTTTATTGTACATGGGATTTAGATCAAAAGACAAATATCATTTCAAATATAGTTGATTACTTTTCAGAATAATAAATTAAGGATTAACCATTATCCTGCTTTAATTCGGTATCCAAATTTTAAAACCGGAGGTTTTATTAATTCAAAATATGCAGCCAGCCTTAAAAAGAAATATTGCCATCTTATGTAATGTACTTGCAGGATCGGGCAGAGCAAGAGGAATTGCTGAATCTATTTCAGGCGAATTACAAAGAATGGATATTTCTCATATCGTATTTACCCAAAACTGGCCTAATCAATTCGGGGATATGACGGATGTATTTATTGTGGGTGGCGACGGGACAGTCAATTATTTTATTAATAAATATCCGGGGATCAGGCTGCCCCTGGTTGTATTTAGTGGTGGTACGGGCAACGATTTTCATTGGTGCCTGTATGGCAATTTAGAATGGAAGGAACAATTGCAAACCGTATTAAAAAGAAAATCCCAACCGGTTGATGCAGGAAAATGCAACGATCGTTATTTTATAAATGGAATAGGAGTTGGTTTTGAGGGTGAAGTGGTTAAAGCACTTTCAGGAAAAAAGAAACGTCCGGGCAAGGCATCATTTCTAATGACTACTTTAAAGAAGATTATTACTTATCGTTCCAGGAATTATGTTATAAAATCAGGGGAATTTGGATTTGCCGGTAAAAAATTATTGATAGACGTGAGTAATGGACGAAGGGCTGGTGGAGGATTCCATATTACCCCAATTGCTGAAGTGAATGATGGATTATTTGACATTGTGATCGCTGAAGCGCTTATTTCCATTCAACGGTTACGGTTTCTGCCGGTTATTGAAAAAGGGAAACACCTGCATTTACCGTTTATTCATTATTTCCGGGCGAAAAGAATTTATATAGAAAGCGAACAACTAATCCAATTCCATTTGGACGGTGAATACGGGGAAGCTTCTAAATTGGATATTGAAATATTACCGGGAAGATTAAATTTTCGATATTAAGAATGCCCAACAAAATTTATTCATTTAGCATTCAAAACGGGTCTTGCAAATCAAACTTGCTGCTAATTGGCAACAACAATGAAGCGGTATCAAAAAAAAACGACCAGGTAATGGATCGTTAGAGTGATTTTTGAAAATGGTAAATGTTAACTGATCTTTTTTACATTTACAGCATTGGCTCCTTTTGGACCCATTTCAATTTCAAATGTTACTTTGTTCTGTTCCTTTATTTCTTCTCTTAGAGAATTAATATGCACAAAAATACTTTCCTGCGTTTCCAGGTCTTTTATAAACCCATATCCTTTGGCATCATTAAAAAAGGTAACCGTTCCGGACCTGATCAGGTCAGCCGGATCGATTGGGGTTTGTTTTGGAACACCAATTTCAATGTCCTCTAATTTTACGATTATTTTCTTCCTGGGATCAGGCGGTTTTGAAGTCAGATTTCCATTTTCATCAAGATAGGCGAGCATATCTTCGAAACTTTTGCCCTCTTTCGAATTTTCCTTACGTTCTAATTTACGTTCAGCTTTTTCTTTTTTTTCTTGCTTTTTTTTCTTTTCTCTTTCTTTTTTATTCCAGGTCTCCGCCATATTTTTTTATTTGGTGTTTAAATCAGTGAGTTGATAAAAATTTAAATGGTTATCTGATGAAAATGTAGAATCTTCGACAGATTGAATGAAGATACGAAATAAAGTCCTGATTACCGCAGCGAAGGACAGGCTTCCATCCTGTGTGTAGTTGAAAGAAGGAGAAAGCACCTGTTTAGCAGGATAAATCGTTTTTGATAGTTGAGCCACTTGCCGGATTCGAACCGGCGACCCTTTCATTACGAATGAAATGCGCTACCAGCTACGCTAAAGTGGCACAAGGGTTAGTAAAAATAATAAGATTTGAAAAAAAATATTAGGGAATTTACTGGCTCGTAGTATTTAACTTCAAAACCGGGTGATAGGTGAACCAAATTCAAAGTCCTGAACCGGTGGGCTAAAAAATTATTTTAGGGAAAAAGATCTTTTAAAATGATGCAGAGTGTGGCAGGTTGGGCCTACAACCTGAACTCATAATTCCTTTTTCTGTTCCGTAGTGGTTGTCTTCTGATTTACGATCTCCGGAGCAGGTATCTCCACTTCAGCCTTTTCATTTTCCACAACGAGCTTCTTCTTTTTTCTTGAAAAGAATTCAGCAAGAGTTTCAAATTCTTTCCTGTAAGAAATACTGGCTCCAGATCTTTTCGTTCTGGCTGCACCGGTAGTGCTGGTCGTTAAATAATCCAGATTTTGACGATAAAAGAAACTTGCCCGTATAGATCCGCTTTGGTTGATCAGCCATTCTGCCGTCACATCGGGAAGAAATTGTACATTTTGCTGAATGGTGGATTGCAGGGGAACATCCAGTGTACTTCCAAGCGTAACAATGAAACGGTCTTTAAACATCGAAATGGGGACATTTATATTAAAGTTGCTCTGGTTGATGTTAAAATTATTACTGCTCTGCTGGTCGATCAGGTTTCGGTTATAAACGGAACCGCTGAAGTTTATGCTGATATTATCGGTCTTTAATATTTTCGAAAGTTCACTGTTTAATTTCTTATTTATTTCATTGAAGAATAAACCTGATATGCTGGAAATGGTATTATATGTCAGTTCATTGATAGTAGAACCAAATCCAACATTTGTAGGTCCTGATTCCGGGGGGGCAAAACTGTTGAAAACGATCAGGTAAGTTACCTGGCGGTTTATCTCATTGGGGTTTTTTTCCATTTGCTCAATACTCGATGCAACAGAAAAATCGCCATTTACTTTGCTGTTTGGAGGAAAGGCCAGGCTGAATTTAAAATCGGGTTTAAAAAGAGCGCCGGTTAAATTAACCACTACATAAACGTTTTCTCTTAACCTGGCAAAAGAAGGGTCGAAATTAAGGGAATTGACCAGCGGTGAAAAGCTTACATTTTCTGCAGTATAAATAGCCTCAAAATTAATTTTAGCGTCATAGGGATCACCCGTCCATGATATAAAATTTTCTGTTCCTTTTCTTATTTCAAATGGTTTTTTAAAAAAGGATTGAAAGGTGAAAAGATAATCTCCTTCCTCAATATCAAAACGTCCGCGCATCGTCATTTTTTCATTTGTGCCGGAATGAATATTTAGTGTGCCGGAACCTTTACCTTTTATTTCATCACCAGTCAGGTCATCAAGCACTACCCTCACAGTCACCATGGGATTGGCCGTTACGTCAACGTCATAGGTGACATTGGAAGACCCGGCTGATAAATTGCTGTCGACCATTTCCCGCCCATATTTTCTTTCCACTAAAAAATCGGCGATACCTGACTCCCGGTTGATAGAGGATGGTATTGTGACCATACTGCTGTCGGTAGAAGATGCTATGGCATCAATCTTCATATACATGTCAGACTGGTAACCGGATAGGGAGAAAGACCCGGTGCCTCTGACCCGGCCATAAAATTGTTTGTTATCGTTAAAGCTGGTATTAAGAATTAAAACCGGTTTATTAAATTCCGGACCTTTTGTATTGGGCTTAAGTGTTGAAACCGTTAAACCAAAAAACATGTTTCTGAATGCCGTATGCTGGATGCCACCTGTCAGGTAAATAGGATTTCCTGATACAGGATCCGTCAGGATAATGCCATCCAGGTTTATTTCTGTAGGTTTTAATTCAATTTCTGTATCCTGGATTTTGTAAAAGCATTGTGTAAAATTCACTTTTAACCCTGCATCTTTCAAACGCCCTTTGCCAGTAACCACCAGGTTATTAAAAGCACCCCGAAGGTCAAAGTTACCGGTAACGTATCCCTGCATATCGGAGAATAAAGTACCCAGAAAGCGTTCCAGTATTTTGATCTGGAATTGATTTGTTTGAAGTGAGATGAGATTATTTTTTTGTTGTTCAGCATTACCTAAACTAAGGTCAAGGTCAAAAGCCAGGCTGTTTATCTTGTCGTTTGTATTTCCTTTTGCCTTCAGTTGCTTGGTTTTATTATCATAAACAACAGATGCCTTCAGATCACCTATGGAATCGTTATCGAGCCGAAGGCCTTCCGCGATGATATCATTGGATGTTATAAAAAGATTATTGATGGGATCTTCAATCAAAATATTTCCCGACACTAATCCTTCCAGGCGGTTTTTGGGTAAAAAGAACGGAGCAAAATCACCCGCATTTATTTTTTTAAGTTCAATTACCAAATCGTTCCAGTCCCCGGTTTCTGAAGGCCGGGTGCGGGCCCTTAGCTCCTGGTTACTTTCACGTAACACCAGCTGACCGCTTGCCGGAATATTTTTTCTGAATTCAAGTTCTCCATTTTCTTCAATTGTCCAGGTTTTGCCATTAACAACAAAGGAAGAAGGATCGAATTCTATTTTTACACCATTATTTGCAGTAAGCACCTGGGCATTTATATCTGCCTTGTTGATAGCCTGGTTGGAACCAGTGTTTATTTGTACTTTGGAAATGTCGTCATGGGCGTTGATGCGGAAAAGTACTAAGGGAACATTCAGGCTGTCACTTATATTAATATTAGAGGCCCGCCCGGAAAGTACAAGGCTGTCCTGGTTTCCTTTTGCATCCAGGTTGACATTGTCAAAATTATACCGTGTATACTTAAACTGCGGCACATCCGCAGTAAGATTTAATTGGTTATTACGGGTATCCAGGCTGCCGTAGATATGACTATTATTAAACCCCGACAGGCTGCTGTCAATTAATTTTATGTAATCATCAACATATTGAGTTGAAATATCAAATGTCAGCGATTGGTTTTCCGGTTGCTTCCCGGGAGGCTTTATATATGCAGGATAATATTTGTTGAGAAAAAGTTTGAAAGCGTCGGGCAGATCCCGGATAATAAAATTGCCTTTCACCAAAACTTCAAATTCATTGGACCTAAGGTTCAATATTTTTGCATCATCCACATAGGTTGATGAAAGAACAAGTGAGTCAAATGGCAAACGGTTACCATTTCTTGTAACAGAAGCTTCAGATATTTTAGCATTACCCAGGAAATTGTCAATATTACTGCCGCTAAAATCAAGATTAAATTTTCCCAGGAAGCTTATATCCTCATCGCCCAGGTTCATTTTTTTCAGGTTCGCTTTCTTAACGTCAGCAAAAAAATTAAAGGTGGGGGTTTTGCTGTTAAAATCGATCAAGCCGTTTAAAACCAGTTCAGCTTCTTCGTCATTAATAGAAGCATTTCCTTCAAAACGTTTCTTATCAAGCTGTCCCTTCAGTTTTATATTATCATACCGGTATCCATTATAGTCTGCAAAAATAATACTGCCATCTATTGCCGCCTGCCTGCTGCTTTCATTAAACCCTTTTCCTTTCACCGACCCGTTTAGAGCAACAGCTCCGATATTGGGATCACCTATAAATTCCCCAAGCCGGAAATAGTCGGTGGCTATAGTGCCGGAATATACAGGATCCCGCCCGGCCGGTAGTTTCATATTCAGGTCGCTTTTTATTATTCCCAACTTGGTTTGAAAAGTGCCAAATGTTACAAAGTCACGCACAAATCCAGTAAAGCTTCCGTTGAATTGGATATACTCCAGTTTACGAAGGTCAGGATTAGTTACGCTGCGTATTGCCGGAACAAATGAAACAGCATCATTATAAGTGGTCCTGAAATCATTGGTCCTAAAATCAATAAAGGTTTGATTAATATCCGGCAACCCCATCATACTGAAATCACCATTTAATGAAGTATTCTGGCCGGCTTCAATATTGAGATCCTTACCTACCAGGTCGTCTACCGTACCTCTCACTTCACCTTGTATGCGAATTGTTTTTTCCCAACTTTTTATTCCCGGCGCAAAAAAGGCAATATCATCACTGTCAATTTTTGAATCAGCAAAGCTGGCCTGCATTTTTACTTTATGAATAAAATCATTCATACTGCTGATATCGTCATAGCTCATCCGGAAATAGTTGCGTATGGTGCTGTTATTAGTTTCTATTTCCAGGTCGCTGAAGGCCATTTCTTTTGGCGTCAGTTTTAAATTTGCTTCCAGATTTTTTACTTCAAATCCGCTCCTTTCTTTTGTTTCCAATTGGAGATGCGTGGTTATGGTGTCCCGCTTCCAAAGTATATCAGTAAAACTTCCGTTTATATTTTTGAAATGAATATGCTGTCCATCAAAAGAGGACATGGTGGGTATAAACGTATAGGCATCATTTCTAAAAGTGCCATTTTGTATGTTTAATTTATCAACCACCACTATCCAGCCATCCTCATTCCAGTTTAATGCTGAGTCTATGGGAGAAGGGGTAATAGCTTTTATTTCCGTGGAGGCCGGTTTGAGTTTTTGGTAATTAAACAAACTGAAATAAGGGTCTACTAAATTGAGTGAACCCAGGTCAATTATTTTTTTATTAAAATTCACATCCTTTGTTTCCAGGCTGAGTGAAGAAACAGCAATGGTCATATCCTGCCCCAGCCATCCATCTCTTTTCAAAAATGATATATTTTTAAAGTCCACTTTGTCAAGGCTCAGCTGGGTGCCTCCTTCCGATTTACCGGATGATGGTGACGAAAAATAATCAAGAATAAATTGATGATTCCAAATGGCATTATCCCTTTGCATTTTTATCACTGCATTTTCCAGCCCGATATATTTCAGGATAATATTTTTCTTGAAAAAGAACCAATCAGTAATTCTCAGCCTGACCTGCCCAGCAGAAAGTATGGTATCTTTTTGTTGATCTTTAATTAATACCCCCTGCAGGTGCATGTTATTGAAGAGGGAGAAATCCACATGTTTTATTTCAATATGTGTATTTAAATCTTTTGAAAGGCGTTTGGTTACTTGCTGTGTTATCCAGTTTTGCCCATATGGGCTTTGTATAAAGATCCACAAAACTATAAGGAGTAATAGCAGGGAGGCAAAAAGCCATAATAATATTTTCTTGAATCTTTTCAGGGTCAGTTCTTTTCGATCGGTAAAAATAGTCAATCCCATTTAAGCAAGTTCAGTGCCATTTGGTTATATATTTTTATTATGATTTCATAAACGTAATAACACCGGTTTAAAATCGGTAATTTGCTTAAAAATGATCTGATATGAAAACAAACGGTTTACCAGTTGCTGGTGCCGGGGCAGGAATTGTTTTAAAAAAGACCAAAAACTTTTTTATCGGCAATTGTTTTGGGAACGTGGCGAACGGCTTGAATTGGCCAGGTTTAGGCCGACAATTATCCATCTTACTACTTACCATTTCCCTTTCTCTAATAATAAATGCCCAACCTGTAAAGCCAGTGAACAAGTTCGTATTGGTAATTCACGGAGGAGCGGGCACTATTTTGAAAAGCCAGATGTCTCCTGAAAAAGAAAAAGCCTATACGGATGCACTGAATGAAGCATTGAAAAAGGGTTCAGCCATTTTGAGCAGAGGAGGTTCTGCAATGGATGCAATAGAGGCGAGTATAAAGTTCATGGAGGATAATCCATTGTTCAATGCCGGCAAAGGCGCCGTGTTTACAAACGATGGGAAAAATGAATTGGATGCCTCTATCATGAATGGAAAAACACTGGAAGCGGGAGCTGTTGCGGGTGTTACTACAATCAAAAACCCAATAAGTGCAGCCAGGGCGGTCATGGAAAAAAGCCCGCATGTTATGCTGGTGGGAAGAGGGGCAGAGCAATTTGCAAAACAGCAAGGGCTGGAGTTAGTAGAACCTTCTTATTTCTTTACTGAAAACAGGTGGCAGGGATTTCAAAATGCAAAAAAAATTGACGCCAAAGCGGGGATGGATTCCACCAACAAATCAATCAATAAAAAGCATGTGAATCAAATTGAAAACAGGGATAATAAATACGGAACAGTAGGGGCGGTTGCCCTGGATCAGCACGGTAACCTTGCGGCTGCTACCAGTACGGGTGGTATGTCAAACAAAAAATTTGGCAGGGTAGGGGATGCCCCAATAATTGGTGCCGGAACTTATGCCAGCAATAAAACGGTGGCGATCAGTGGCACCGGTTGGGGTGAATATTTTATCAGGCTGGTGATGGCCAAAACCATCAGCGACATGATGGAGTTTGGGAAAATGAAACTGAAACAGGCAGCGGATGAAATGATAATGAAGCGACTGCCGGCTTTGGGTGGCGACGGTGGATTAATAGCCGTAGATAAAGATGGAAATATTGCCATGCCGTTTTGTACGGCAGGTATGTACAGGGGTTATGTAAAGGAAGGCGGGAGGCAGGTTGTAGAAATTTATAAGTAGTTATATTTTTATTTAAATATGGAATGAAAAAGCGGAATCCTTTCTTATTACTTTTCCGTTTTTTTCAAAAAGAAATAATAACCTAAAAAACTGGCGGCAACACTAAAGAACATAATGGCAAGAGAATGAATACCCAGCGGGAGGGTAAACCTAATTAGCATTAGACCAGCTCCAATACCCGCCAATATCATAAACCATTTAATATTTGCATTTCCATTGTGTTTGGGAGTTGTTGTTTGCAAAAGGGAGGCAACAAGATTTTCTGGTACTCCCAAATCAACGATTTTATTCCTGAGACGATGTTCAAGTATCCATTTAAGGATGGCGAGAAAAAAAACCATAAATAAAATAGTGACAAAAATGGCAGCACAAATATTGAATATTTCCATGTTGATATGGAAGCCCTGGTAGGGTCCATCGCTACCCTGGGCTAATAGCGTAAACGGAGCTAAAAGAAAAGTTACTGCCTTTAATATTTTTTTCATTGGTTTTATTTTTTGTTTACTTCCTTATCTGACGGGTGCAGCAAATTATTGTTGCAAAAATTCCACTAACAGTTTAAAGCATCCATTTGCTTTTGGTATTTTATATACATATCAAATGCCTGGAATGATAAAAATGTAGCGGTTATAGTCAAAAGCAGGTAAAGAGTCATAGAAGATATACCAGTAATCAAGTTGACTAAATAATCACCAAAAAACCAACCTGAAACAGAAATAAACAATCCGGCTGGCAGAATAAGCAACCAAACATAAAAGCCAGAATTAGAAACCCGGCGGCGCGGTGCTATTTGCGATAAAACAAAGTTTTGCAAATCAAAATCAAAAAATGGCGTGGCCTGTTGCTCAATGGCTGAAAATAATTGTTGATAGGTTTCAGCTTTCTGCTTGCAGCTGTTGCAGATGGAAATATGACTGATCAAATCCGGCTCAATATCTGCCGGGTTCAAAGCATATTGCTGGAGGTTCATATCTGAAAGATGATTTTTTATCATAATTCTTCTTTTTTATACTTAAATAACAAACTTTCTTTTAATGATTTTCTTGCCCTGAATAAATAACTTTTTATTGTTCCGCCTGGTAAAGAAGTAATTTGTTCTATTTCCTGGTAGCTCAATCCTTCGCTATGATACAGGGTGATAATTGTTTTGTATAGTGGAGGCAATTTTTCTATTTCAGCCTGTAATAATGAATGAAGTTCTTTTCGGTTTAATGTCTTTTCAAATTCGTCATTTACAATTTGAGGTGATTTGTTGTATAGGATTCCGGATCCGGTTTCTTGAGCCCCTGCATCTCCATTCCAATCACCCGGTAATATCAATTTTTTTTTTGCCAGAAAATCAAGGCAGGAGTTATAGGCTATCCGGGCAATCCACGTTGAAAGTTTTGACCCGAATTTAAAACCATCCAACTTGTCAAATGCTTTCAGGTAAATGTCTTGTGCTATATCCTTCCGGTCTTCTGCAACAGGGATCATTTTAAAAACAATTTGCGCAACCAATCTTTCTGTTTGCTTTATAATTATACCAAACATATTGACATGGCCACTCAAAATTTTAGTGACCAGGTATTGGTCTGTAAAATTATTGTCGGTTTGGTTGGTCACTTAGTCAGCAGACGAGCCATCGTTTAAAATGTTGCAGAAAAAGCTGTGATATTTTCCAGAAGTTAATTTATGTAAAAGGATTTTATCAGGACCGTAAATAAAGAAATTTCACCAGGGGAAGTCCTTTTCTCGAATTTCGTCCCATAGCGAAAAGTTATTCAATTGGGAAGTATATTGCTTGATTCCATGGCCCGGGAATATTTATAAAACAGGGAATAAAAATTATTTCTCTTTGCTTACCAATCCGCCTTTCCTGCTATCCACCGTTATTTTATATTTAGTGTTTCCCTGTATGATCCATCTTACAGTTACCTGTCCTAATCCCGGGATATTATCCAGTTCTATGGTTTGCGGATCATTTTTTTGTTCAACAGCAGAAGCATTATTGCGGTTGTCCACTGTCATGCCTGCTATCACTTTAGCACCACTTAGCGTAATAAAATCGGGTCGTTCTATTTTGTATTTTATGTCCTGACTGCTATGCGTGGGCATTAATCGTTTATTGCCAATAACAACAGTCACTTCTTTTAATCCGTCACCCAATTGTTTTTCGATAATAGTATCAATTTCCGGCTTGGGTGTATGGAAAGCATGATAAATTGTAAAAGCCATATTGCGATGCGCATCACTTTCCAATAAAAAACCGGGGTGCATCCTGGAAAAATTTTTCTTGAATCCACCGATCTCTATTTTGCCATATTGCGGGTGATCATATTCATGCCACTCTACAAATGCTTCCTTAAATAAAAGATCCCGGTCAAATTGAAAACTGGTATTGTCATTCGCATTCCGGGTAGCATCCGTATTATACATCAGGTAAGGGGTCCAGAGTTCATTGGTAAAAGTATAGATACCGCGGCCACCATAAAACCAATCCAGTTCACCACCAAAAACTGAATAGAGATCTTTGTAAACCACCAGGTATTTATAACCGGGAATAATTTCTTCACCTTTTTTTCCTAAGGCATTATACACTTGTACGTCGGCTGCATGGTAGGTGATGGAGTCTTCCTGTGCCCCGGGTCCCCGCAGTATCATTCCTCCTGCATTATGATAAGATTGCGCAGCGGCAATATTTGGATGCTTCATTATAAATTCCATCACAGCACGGTTCTCCGGTAAAGAGAATGGATATTTATACGCCCCATTTTGTACATAGTTGGGTTGCCAGTTCCATCCCCAGTCGCGGTTGGGGTCATATTCAAATTGAGCTCCATCTTCGTTAATAAGCCCGTCGCCATCGTTATCTATTCCCTCCAATCCCAAAATTTCGTATTTGCCTTTTTCATCGATGCCGGCTGCTATCATCCGGTTTGGATTCGCAGGGTCTGCATTGAACCGGCCATTTGCACTTTTTCTACGCATGGTTACAATGTGGCCATCACCGTCCAGGTCATCATATCCATCCTCATCTACCAGGCCATCCATATCATTATCTACAGGTACTACACCTGACCGCGGGGAATTAGGATTGTTAGGGTTTTTAAAAAAACTATCTCTAGCATCCGGATTGATAGTAGGAACAATATAAAATATCTTATCTGCCAGTAATTCTTTTATGAATTTATTGTCGCCGAAACTTTCTGTCAGGTACCAGGCGGTATACAAGGAAAATTCACTTCCCTGCACTTCATTGGAATGAATATTTCCATCGATGTACATACCCGGCTTTCTCGTGGCGTATCCTTTTGAATAATCCGTGATGGCAATGCACCAGAGATCTCTTCCATCATAGGATTTTCCTATCGATTCAAGTTTTGCCAGGTTGGGATAAGCTTTTTCAATTTTTTTAAGTATTTCGGAAATGCCTGCATGATCATTATACCGGTTCCAGCTCACCGTTACTTTTGGATTGGCAGGAGAGCCAGCCGCTTTATAAATCTGATCCCTGGTTTGTGAAAAAGAAGCGGAGCTGATAAAAATCAGGATGGCTGTAAATAGATTTTTTATAATGAAATTCATAATTAAATTTTTATTGCGGACCTAACTTATAAATTGATCTCTGACCGTTTTGAACCCGTAGTAGGGCTGCCGGCATTTAGTGTAATTTTTCCGGCACCTTTTATAAGCCAGGTTAACTCTACGGAACTTAAACCTTCCAATGAATTTAATACCTGAATCTTTTTTCCACTGATCAAAGATTGGTTGCCGGAAAGATCGAGTTTTACATTTATTCTTTTTACCCAATAAGAACGT
>JBGTNK010000001.1:0-12286 GCA_041743125.1 Chitinophagaceae bacterium | reverse complement strand
ATGAAAGCAGGTTTTGCTATTTTGGAAAGGGGAGGAACTGCCGTACATGCTGTGAAGGAGACTGTGGTTTTTTTAGAAAATAATATTTTGTTCAATGCAGGGAGGGGGTCTGTATTTACAAATAAAGGTTTGCATGAAATGGATGCTGCTATTATGGAAGGTGTAAGCCTGAAAGCCGGGGCTGTAGCGGCTGTTCGAAATGTGCGCAATCCAATTGACCTGGCTTTTGAAGTAATGGAACATAGTAATCATGTTTTCCTGAGTGGGGAAGGTGCTAATGATTTTGCTTTACGCGAAGGAGTAAAAATGGAAAATGATAATTACTTTTTCAGCCAGTTTCGATATAATCAATGGAAGGCAATCAGTACTTCAGATCATTATGCCCTTGATCATTCCCCACAGCAGGAAAAAAATGAAATGCAGGATAAAAAGTTTGGAACCGTTGGCGCAGTAGCCTGCGATGACCAGGGTAATATAGCTGCAGCTACCAGTACGGGTGGCATGACCAATAAGAAATACGGACGCATTGGTGACAGCCCGTTGATAGGCGCAGGTACTTATGCCAATAATAAAACCTGCGCTATCAGTTGCACGGGTCATGGTGAACCTTTTATTCGGGGAGTAGTTGCGTACGATGTCAGTTGCCTGATGGAATACCGGGGTCTTATTTTATCTGATGCCATGAACATAGTGGTAAATGATAAACTGATTAAGCTGGAGGGGGAGGGTGGTATGATAGGTGTAGATGCGCAAGGCCATGGCGCCATGATTTTTAATAGTGAAGGAATGTACAGAGCCATAAAGGGCAGCGATGGAAAAAATGAAGTATCAATTTACAGGTAAATTTAGTGAGATCAGCGGGTCTTCCATTTGTATTTTGCTCCGGATCAAAAGCTAAAAAATTATTAACGACCGTCGTCCTGGATTTTTTTATCAATATCAAGTAATAACTTTTTTATTATTTCTTTTTGGTTAGCCGCTTGAAGTTGGGTCAGCATATGATATAATTCAATTTGAATCAGCCTGTCATTTTTTCCGTAATCCCATATAGGGAATATGGTAGTACTAAATATTTTTTCAAATGTCAGTTCTTTGATAATGATTCTAACCTGGCCTTTATTATTTTGCATAGCACTGGCAGGATAGTGGCAGGCGCGGTAAGAAAGCAAGTCTATAAGAGCCCGTAGACTGACAACAGCAGTTGCCGGATCATTTATACCGGGACTTAATGCTTTAATAGCTACTTCCATCAATTGTCTAAAACCATAAAAATAATTTTCGTCAATCGATTCATTTGTTAACAGGTGAATGGCCTTTGCTATTTCTTCAGCTACATCTTCGGGTAATTTTTTATCTGACTTTGCAACGGGTTGTCCTTTTAAAACAAATGTACCCTGGGTATGAGGAATATAGATTAAGCAATTATATTTATCGCAAAGGTTGATGAGAATTTCTTTATCAAAACCTTCATAGAGGCCGGTATCCAATGCCGGAATTGAATGTACAGTTTCAATAAAAGCCTCTTCTGGCTTTTTCTCTTTTAGTGTGCAATTCTTTTCAAGAGCTGCTTTTGTATCCGAAGAAATTCTTTGGATGATAACATCATATTTTACTGATTGTGTGATATAGTGCAGAAAATAAATAAATAGAAAAATGTCGAAGATGGTAATGAAAATCAGCACATAGGTACTTAAAGCAGGAATATAAATACCTGAATTAATATCCCGGATGGTGCTTAACAGGAATAGTGCATATACAATAGTACCTATATAGACTCCTAATGTTATTTGCTGAAAACGGTTGCCAATGAGCTTATCCAAAACCCGGTTGCTTAATTGAGAGGCAGCCTGGTTTAATACAATCATCACCATAGAGAAACTAAAAACAGTAAGTGAAATGACCCCGGCTGCAATAGCTGAAATGATACTTCGGGCAGTAGAGGCATCCTTTAAGTGAAGCCATTTTAGCTGTGATTTGATTTGTTTACCCAGGTCTGAAAAGTCAAATGCGATCATCATTGAAGAAAATGCAAGAAAAAGAAAGCCAATAAATGCGGGATAAAAAGCGATGCTATTCACCAATTTTTGAAACCGTAATTTTATCCAGAGCCTGATATTATTCCACATGTTTTGGAGTTTAATAGTTTTGCCGGTGCCCTTTTTATTTTGATGCTATACGGCCTACAGTATAAAAAAAATGACGATCACTCATTTCAATCCTGAATACTCCTTTCATAAGAACAAGTAAAAGGATTTTTGTAAGATAAGGATGCTGTGATTTGTTGACCAAACGAATTTATTATTGTGAGTCAGGTATTATTCTAAAGTTACACTCATTCCTTTTCTGATGGTGTTATGTATTTCTGCATTCTTATCTACTTGGTCAATGAGTTTTGTTATCTCCTTTTGCGAAGCGTTCGAGTGTTTATGAGTTTGATAGCTAATATTTATTGCAGACCCGCCTTCTTTGCCAAAATCCCCAAATACAGTAACGTCTACGGATTGAGTATTTTTTTTCCGGCAGGCTGCTTCCCGGTATATATCGTTACAAAAACATGTGCGCAGGGACAGGAACAAAAGTTCAGCTCCATTTATTGATGAACCCAGACCCGATGGTTTGGATTGAATAATAATTTCTTTTTGGTTTCCGTCCGTTTCCACCATTATGTCATTTTGGGGGAAACTGTTTTTAATCCTGGCTATTACCTTCATAAAGTCATTTAATTATATTTTTAAATTTGTGGTTTGATTTTGAATAGAACCTGTCTATATTTTTACTTTATTTTCTAAGTCTATACGTGAAGGGGCTTTCATTTTCTTGTTGCATTTTGAATTCCATTTCATCGTGGAATCATAATTTTTACCTGACATCCTGATGATAAGCCATCATTTGTTTCCTTATGAGAAAATAGATGGATTTTTTGACTCAGTCTAAAAGGAAATAATTGAGCTTATTTAAAGGTTGCCGGCACACAATATTTTTCATATATTAGAGTTACTAGATAAACTCCAAATCCTTTTATGAAAATCCAATACTATGAAACCTATTTACCTGCTGATCTCTACTATTGTACACATTCTTACCAACTTTAAAATATGGAAAAAGAAGATTGAACCTGTTCAACAAAAAATGTTGCAGCGTTGCTTTCAACTCATGGGAAATTTTCGTACGTATATTTACCTGAATCCTGTTATTCTTTTTATTTTTCACTCCTTATTTTTTTCATTAGCAGCCAGGTCACAGACAAATCCTGAACTTACCCGTAGCTATTTGAACAACGTCGTTGAAATTGGCCTTAGTGATTTCGGTTTGGTTACCGGGGAGGATTCAACAAATATTTATTTTATTGCTGTCCGGCGTTCACTTATACAGAAAGATGATTACCCCGAAAAAATACTGAATACTTTAAAGCAGGTAAAATTTTATAGTGGCGCTTACAAGATTAAGGCTACTAAAGTTATTGATACCCGTTTCGGAGCTTTTACGGTGGTACTTTATAAATCTTCTAAACCTCCTTCCAGTATATGGCAGAGGAATTTTTATAATACTATGGCTTACAAAAAAGGAAAGCTATCTACTTTCCGCGATAAATGGCTTAGTGATAAAATATGGGCCATCCAGGAAGCCAAAATCACCGTTACCAAACAATCAAAGGGAGGCGTGGTCACTCTTAAAGTGCCTCTTGAGGCGGGGATAGCGAAGGGGATGCCCCTGGTGAACAGCGATGGTTTTGTTGCGGGAATTTTTGCCGAATCTACATTAGGGAAAACGATCGTTCATGCTATCAATTTAAAAGATATTGCCAATGCACTATATACGGCTGCCCGGAATAAATGCCGTTATTTTAGTATGGTTGAGTTCGGTAAGACCGATATTCGGTGTGTGCTTGAAGAAAATGAAAGACTTGCTGCATTGGAAAAGGCCCGTTTAGAAGCAATGGAAAAACAAACAGGCATAAAACAGGAAAGAAAATTATCCGAATCGAAGGATAGTGCTGAAGTCAATACCGCATCGGGTAAAAAGGCTGTTCCTAAAAAACATTTTCTTGATTATGGTTTCCATGCAAACATAATGACTAATCCAATTGTCGATGATAAAACGAACGGGAAAGATAATTATCTGAAAACACGTGCCTTTCATCTTGGACTATCCCTTCATCTTAATATTGACAAAACGGGTAAAAACCGAATTACATTAAAACCCCGGTATGGAAATTATTACGAGCGCAAGGATGCTGGTTTATGGACTTCAGCCGACCAGGAGGTTTCTATTGTTACCAATTCATATCAATATGTAGAGGTCCCGGTTGTTTTAGAAAGACAATTATTACAGGCAAACAAATATTCAATTGCTCTTGGTGCAGGATACGCTCCAAGCCGGGTATTTAATCAAAATTATAGCTGGTTTGATAAATCAGGTGGAGCTCCGGTCAGTCAAATCATTTCCGGATCTGAGATCAGGCACAGGCTAATTGGGGAACTTTACCTGTATGAATCAGGATTTGGTCGGTTAGGCTTTGTTTACACAAAAGATATATCAGGCTTTCCAAACGCCGATTACAAAATGACTGTAAATGGTACAGACTACTCCCCGTTGGCTGCAAAGAAAAAATCATGGTACCTGGGTGTTGAATTGGGCATTCGGTTGAAGGGTAGCTGGGGAAAATAATATTGTAACTATTTTTTTATAAAAAAAAACACGGGTAGAACTGTAATAAACAGTTCTGCCCGTTTTATTTCACAACCTTCTTCCTTTTCTCTTCGAGGTGAGCACCTGTCTGCATTACAATATTCAGGTTTATTGAGTAGCGCTAAACCTGAACCTGAATAATATTTCTTATTTATACACTTGCCAATAACATTAGTTTTAAAAAATCACCGCGAAACTTAAGTCGTTGTTCTTTGCTAATTTTACCACCATGTTAAAATTTGCAATAATAGTGGCCGGCGGATTGGGTACCAGAATGGGGGGAGTATTGCCTAAACAATTCATGTTGGTAAAAGGTAAACCTGTTCTATACTATACGCTGAAAACTTTTCTTGAAGCCTTTGCTGAGCTGCAGGTAATTTTGGTTTTGCCGTTAGAATATACAGACATGGGCCAGGAAATTATTGACGCCTGGTTTGATAAGGATCGAATACGTATAACTGCTGGCGGAGATACCCGTTTTCAGTCAGTAAAAAACGGGCTGCAACTGATAGAGGAGGAAGGGATCATTTTTGTTCATGATGGCGTCCGATGTTTGTTATCAAAGGAACTGATCCAATCTTGCTATGCAAAAGCAATGGAAACAGGTAGCGCTGTTCCTGTAGTTCCCGCCAAGGACAGTATAAGACTTATAACGGAAGATGGTAATGATGCTCTTGACAGGAATAAAGTAATGCTGGTACAAACACCACAAACTTTTCATAGTAAAATATTGTTGCCCGCATTCCAGATTGATTATAAGGATAAGTTCACAGATGAGGCATCAGTGGTTGAAGCTTACGGATTGAAAATTTCCCTTGTTGACGGAGAAGAAACAAATATTAAGATTACAAGACCAGTGGATATTATAATAGCGGAAAGTTTTCTGGAAGAAGCAGGAATTCAAAAGCCTGTGGTCTGAAAAGGTCAAAGGCTTTCTATCACTGTTGCATTTTATTTGGTTGGTTTCTCCACTTATTGCTTTAACCATTTCAATACGGCAGGTAGCTTATTTTGCTTAAGTCCAGGATACATTTCCTCACCAGCACCAAAACCAGTGTAAAAAAAAGCGAGACTACGGATATCCGATCCTTCAAAATCGAGCCATAAATTTTTGCCGGCATTATCTTTTATAAAACTATCAATTAACATGTGAGAAGCGCCGGTTGTTCTGCCACCTGGATGATTACCCACCAGTATATAATAGGCCCTGTTATGAGAATAAATGAAAACGCAAGAAGCTATCAACTCTTTTCTTTCACTCAGTACACCATAAGTTCTTGCTTGGTGACGCTTCACCAGGTACGAGTACAATTTTGCAAAGCGTAGCAGGTTTTTTACTGCTCCTTTTGAAAATTTCTTCATTTGTTTAAGGGCCAGGTCGGTTACCATTTTAACCTGAATATCCTTTACAACCTGGCAACCTGCCAGCTCTGATTTACGAATGTTTCGCTGTATGTTTTCACGGTAATTACCAAGCAATGCTGCGTATGGTTTTTGCAGGTTAAGTACAAAATTTTTTCGTTGGGCAAGCCTATACTTTTCTAAAGTAAAATCATTTTTATAATTGAGATAAATATCCCAATACCGAAAGCGGGAAGGAATGGCCTGGAGAAATGCTTCCAGTAAGGGCGCCGTTATAAAATTTCCAAACACGCCCAATTGGGCTGTGAGGAATGGCTGATGCAAATATGCTATTCCATATTTTTTATTCCATGTCAGGGGCATTATAGCCTCATAATCATTCAGCACCAGCGCATCCCAACGGTGGGCCATATGATTAAGATAAAAGGAGTATCCATAGATCAGACCATTAGACGCATTAGTGATACAATCATCCCATTTATTAAAGTCAATTTCGGCGAAAGAAACAAATCGTATTTGGAATGAGCTGTTCATTAGTCTGGCATAATGCGGTTTAATTTTCGCATATTAAATCCGGGAATATTTATAGAAAAAGAAATGGTCTTAAATAACCGGTTTTTCTTTTCTAATGTTGATTTAATATAATCCTTAAATACTTTGCTATAAACGAGGGGTATATATATATTGATCGTTTCATTAAAGAGCGGGATCTGAAGACCGGCATCAAATAAGAATCGGTCCTGCGTAGTTGTTTGTTCCCATGCCTCGCTGTAGGTGCCGATATCAACAAATATTTTTAAAGGGATCTTTACCGGTAATACATGTAAAGGATTTATAGCGCTCGGAATACTGGTACTAAAATTTACTGCCATCAGCCAGTTATCCGATTTGCCAATTTTATCCGCCAGCAATTCAGTTCTTACTTTGAAACCACCATCTCTCATCATAATTTGTTGACTGGCCAGCCCTTCAAATTCATTTCTTCCTGCAAAATAATTACTATAGGTATAGTCTTCATACCCGTTGGGCCCGGTCATATTTATATGATAGCGATCTGTCTCAAATTGCTTGATAAAAGTCTTAGACCCGGTATAAAAAAATTTCCCCGCAAAGAATCTCAGATCCAAACCTCCTTCTTTGGCATAATTAAAAAAATAGTTTCCATTGAATGCTGCCCGTAAAAAATGTTTTCCTTGTTCCAGTTTTAATTCCCCCCGGTATGGGTACAGGGCCCTGTAATTTTCAAAAACAATTTTTAATTGGTTAATAGTACTGTTTTCATTGATTGTTTTTACCCTGTTGAGGAAGGTGGTATCATTAGAAGGATTGATAACAGTATCCCGAAAGAAAGTCAACGCATCTTCACTTAAAAAGAATGTTTTGAACTGGAAATATCGGTTTAGGGTGTTGCGTGGTGATTTATCCCTTAGTTGAATTTTTACCGATGGTACTATTTTATGAAAAGACGAAAATATTTTGTTGCCATCGTTATCCACGAACTTATTTATAGAAAACATGGAGCCACTAACTCCTAAGTTTATTTTTTGAAAACTTTTTTCCGGATACCAGGTATAGTTTATAAGTCCTATGCCTGCCATTTTTTTGGAACCCGTTGCATACATGGGTGCCATTAAGAATTGTAACTTTGAAGGTGGCCATTTATAGTTTGTGATAAATCCTCCAATCATCACTTTATCATAAGTGTTAAAACCAATGGAAGGGCCAAACAGAAATAGATTTCTTACAGGATTATTCAGGTAGTCAGTATGTGATTTAATATTGAAAACAGAAGAAGCCTTTGTTCCTCTTCTTTCCTGGTTAGGCAAAATTCCCTTTTTATCCAGAAGAGAAAACAATGAATCCATGGCTATTCCGGTACTTTCTTCCAAGGCTGACTTAAAATCCCCGGGTTGTGGATGTTTAAATTGCCAGTGTATAAAATATTCACGAATGGCCTTATCTACCTTTTCTTTTCCGATGACAGATTCCAGATAGTCAAGCCAGGCTGCTGTTTTATAATAAGCTATCAATCCGTAATTCGAAGCAGTTAAATTTTCACTGGTACTGTTGATGGGTTGGTCTTGTTTTTGAATTGCCTTTGTTTCAAAAAAGATTCTTTCGGTATTCTTAATACTTACATAATGTGAGCCCAATTGTATCTCTCCCTGCGTTCCATATTTCCAGAGGCTGTACCGATTATCGTAATAAGTGTTTAGCCCCTCATCCATCCAGGGATATTCTCTTTCATTATTTGCCAATATGCCGTAAAACCAGTTGTGGCCAATTTCATGAGCTATTGTGTAATCCAATAATTTTTCATCAGTCATTGGGGACAGAATGGTTATGGTAGGATATTCCATACCTCCCCCAAAACTTTCAGGACCTTGTACTATACTGACCGCTGAAAAAGGATATTCTCCGATCCATTCACTCCGGGTTTTTATTGCGTTTTTTGCAAATGCCACAGTATTTTCCCAATATTTTTTTTCACCCGTTGTGTAATAACTGTATATATCCATTATTTTCCCGGAAACCAGGCGGCAGGTATCATAAGCAACGATAAATCGTTTATCAGCAAACCAGGCAAAATCATGAACACGATCCTGCTTATATTTCAGGGTTTTTATTTCTTTGGATGAAGCAGGAAATTCCTGTACGATTGTTTTAACAGAGCTTCCTTTCTTAATACGACTCCGGATCGGTTCCCAATCAAATAAGGATCTTGATTTAAGCCATTCTTTTTCATTAGCATTTTGCAATTCCCCGGTAGCAGCAACAACATAATTTTCGGGGACTGTAATAGACACTTCAAAATTTCCAAACTCACTGTAAAATTCTCCCTGGTCCAGGTAGGGCATTGGATGCCATCCTGTTTTGTCATAAACGGCGGGCTTAGGATACCATTGCGTTACCTGGTAGCTTTCACCTTCGTGCCCACCTCTTGAAAAGTTATGTGGCAATTGTACATGAAATGGAGTTGTAATATTCACCTTTTGTCCCGGAGGCAAGGGCGATGGTAAATGCAATTTTATAATATCAATATGTTGTGGATGATCTTCTGTTTCCGCTGTTATACCGTCAACCTTAAAATCCAGCCGGTTGATGTAACCTTTTTGTTCTTTATTTGAAAAATAAAATTTTATATTCCCGTTTTCAAGCAGCTGATGACTAAAGGCTGTTTTATCATTTTTATATGCATTGGGCCAGATATGGAACCAAATAAAATTTAGTGTATCAGGCGAATTGTTGAAATATTCAATCTTTTCAAACCCCTTCAGGGAATGGTCCTTATCATTAAGAAAAACATCAATGAAATAATTTACTTGCTGTTGCCAATAGCTTTGCTGACAATTGGTGTTTATATTCAGCATGTGGAAGAGAACTGAGGCAGCGAGAAATTTTTTCACCAGGATTCGTTTTATCAAAAATAAAGTCTAAAATCTGCAATCACAACTCTTCCTCGTTTGGATTGTATTTTCGTTGTGCTGTCTTTATTATTTAAGTATGCCTGCGCATTCTTCTTTTTACCCATTTTATTTTCCTTTTCCTTTAAATATAATCCTGAGGGTATGTATCATGATCTTAAAATCTAAAGCCAGTGAAATATTTTCAATATAAAGCAAATCGAATTTGCTGCGCTCAATTATCTGGTCAATGTTTTCGGCATATCCAAACTGTACCATGCCCCAGCTGGTAAGACCGGGCTTAACTTTCAGCAAATATTTATAGTATGGAAAACGATCAATTACCTGGTTGATGTAAAACTGACGTTCAGGCCTGGGACCTACCAGGCTCATATCCCCTTTGAGAATATTCCAGAATTGAGGTAGTTCATCTAACCGCCACTTGCGCATATTCTTTCCCAAGTTTGTAATACGTGGATCATTATCAGAGGAAAGCGCCGGCCCTTCTTTTTCTGCGTCGTTTGCCATGGAGCGGAATTTATACATATAGAATGGTTTGCCTCTGTAGCCGATTCTTTGCTGCGCATAAAATACCGGACCAGGGGATGAAAGTTTTACCCGTAAAGCCAGGTACAGCATAACAGGGAAAAAAAAGATAAGTGCAACAGAGGAGCAAAAAATGTCAAGCATGCGTTTAATATGCAGTTGCCATTCGGGCATTAATCCGGTTCTAAGGTCAATTAACGCCGCCCCGAGAACATTATTTGTTTTTACAAAACCTGAAAGTATATCAAGTGTGTCCGGATGAATTTTTATCTCAACATTTTTATCGCTTAACCGGTTGATGATTGATTCCATCTGCGAATGATCCGATTTTTCCATGGCAAGAACAACCTGCTTTATTTGGTGGTCATCAATGATTTGTTCCAGGTCGGTAATTGATCCTAATTTAGGAATCATGTTTTCAATGTTCTCATTTATATGATAATCAGGAGAAGCAAAACCAACATACTGGTATCCACCATCCTTTAATTTTTTTCCTGTCTCCTTAAAAATCCTGATCGCATTGTCCCGGCTACCGATCATTAAAGTATTAAAGCGGATCCTGCCAGAAAGTAGTTGTCGTTTTACTTTATCGAGTATGACCCAGCGGCCAAAAAAAATAAAGGAGAAGTGAATGAAAAAAAGGCTGAGAAAAGCCATGTAGTAATAATAAAAATTACTTTGGACATCATTAAGAATAAAAACAAAGAAAATAACCACGGATCCAATAGCGGTACAGACCATCGTCATTGAAAATTCAAATAACCTCGATTTTTTGTACAATGAATTATAAGAACCCACAATGGCAAAGAGGATCAACCAACATAAAGGAATCAGAACAATACCCAGCCATACTTCTGTAGTAATTAGTAATCGGCCTTCGCTGACAATGGGTTCTTTTAATAATATTTTTCGGATAAAATAAAAGCAGAACCATGCGCATATAGTCATAATGTAATCTGCAACTATGTACCATGCAACAGATATTTTTCGGCCGGCATTCATTAATGAGTAATAACATTATGTCCGATCTTACCAAGAATCTTATGTGCTACATCCATTGCCATTAATCCATCCATTTCAGATACAATAGTTTTTGTATTATTTACTATGGCGCTAACGAATTCTTCGAGTTCTTTTTTAATGGCGTTTACTTCAGGTACTTGGGGGTTGGCGACAGCAATGGTTTTTTTTCCGGATGGAGTTTCAATATCAAATGCAAATACATTAGAGTCACCAGGTTCTTTTAATTTAATGATCTCAGTTTTTTTATTCAGAAAATCAATACCGATATAAGCATCTTTCTGAAAAACCCGCATCTTTCTCATTTTTTTCATGGAGATGCGGCTGCTGGTCAGGTTAGCCACACAGCCATTATTAAATTCAATTCGAACATTGGCTATATCCGGTGTTTCGGTCATAACAGCCACGCCACTGGCTGAAATATTCTTTACATCACTTTTTACTATACTCAGAATAATATCAATATCATGTATCATCAGATCCAGTATCACACTTACCTCTGTACCTCTTGGATCAAATTGTGCTAAACGGTGTACTTCTATAAACATCGGGTTAAGTTGCAAACCTTTTAGTGCAAGTATTGCAGGATTGAACCTCTCTACATGTCCAACCTGGAATTTAATACCTGATTCACCAGCCAATTTTACCAGCAACCGGGCCTCTTCCATTGTATTGGCAAGCGGTTTTTCTACAAAAACATGTTTGCCTTTTTTAATAGCTTGTTCGCACCAAAAAAAATGAAAGTTGGTAGGAGCCACTATATCTACCGCATCTGACGCATCCATTAATGCTTCCGGGTCCAGGAAACGGGGTAATTGATATTTTTGGGAAACGGCATCAGCTGTATCATCATTAGGATCATAAAAGCCTACGAGTTCTACGCCTCCTATTTCTTTCCAGTTATTCAAATGAAATTTCCCCAGATGACCTGTGCCAAAAACCCCGACTTTGAGCATGTAAAAAAATATTTAGAATCAAAGATAAGAAAGCAACACAGCAACCTGACTTTCAGCAAGTAGATGAAAATAATTGAAGAAGAAAAATGGGAAAAAACTTTTGCGGGCAACATAGCAAATCCCTTATCTTTGCCCTCCCCAAAAAGGATATATTGAAAGATGTATCCTGAATTGAGGATCGGTAGTTCAGTTGGTTAGAATGCCGCCCTGTCACGGCGGAGGTCGCGGGTTCGAGTCCCGTCCGGTCCGCAAGTTCGATTTAAAACCTGCTCTGGTAGCAGGTTTTATTTTTTAGTCGAAGTTTTAGTC